>JAFGEZ010000024.1 GCA_016931295.1 Candidatus Krumholzibacteriota bacterium | reverse complement strand
GTTTGGATCGGAGATCTCGAGCTGGTCGCCGACCGCCCGGTTGAACAGCTCCGTCCATCGCTCCCAGCCGGGCATGGACGTATCCTTCTCCTTGTAGCGCCAGTGGGCCGCAAGCCCGTAGCGGGCGACGATATCCATCTCGCGCGTCCTGATCTGCATCTCGATCCGGCGCCCCTCGCCGTCGACGACGGTGGTGTGCAGCGACTGGTACATGTTGCCCTTGGGCGAGGCGATGAAATCGTGGAACCGGTCGTCCAGGGGCTGGTAGATCGCATGCACGATCTCGAGGGTGAGATAGCAATCGCTGATCGTCGGCACGATGATGCGTATCGCGAGGATATCGTCGATCCGGTCGAACCGCACCTGCTTGGAGACCATTTTCCGCCAGATGCTGTACACGTGCTTGACGCGGGAGGTGATGACCGCATCGATGCCGTGTTCACGGAGCCGCTCCTCGATCGGCCGCCTGAAGGCTTCGACGACCGCCGCCCCGTCCGCCGTCCTCTCGCGGACGAGTCCGCTGACGCGCGCGAAGGTCTCCGGCTCGAGGAAGCGGAAGGCGAGATCCTCGAGCTCGCTCCTGATCCGGGCGGCGCCCAGCCGATGCGCGAGCGGCGCGTAGATCTCCATCGTCTCCCTCGCGATCTCGAGGATCCGGTCCTGCGGCAGGTGTTCCAGCGTGCGCATGTTGTGCAGGCGATCGGCGAGCTTGATGAAGATGACGCGGACGTCGCGGGCCATCGAGACGAGCATCCGCCTGGCCGCCTCCGCCTGACGCTCCTCTGGTGAAGAGAAGCGGAGCCGTCCGATCTTGGTCATGCCGTCGACGAGGCCGGCGATCTCCGGACCGAACTCCTTCCCGATCTCGTCGAGGCCGATCTCGGTGTCCTCGACGACGTCGTGAAGCAGTCCCGCCGCGACGGTGCTCGAGTCGAGCCCCATCGTCGCGAGGATGCGCGCCACCTCGAGTCCGTGCGTGATGAAGGGAGCGCCCGAGAGGCGGCTCTGGCCCTCGTGCGCCCGGGCGGCGAAACGGTACGCCCGTTCGAGGGCCTCGCGTCCCTCGTCGTCGAGGCCGCGCACCGTCGAGACCGTCTCGTCGAAGAGACGGTCGAGCGTCTCCTGTTCGGCGGATCTCTTCACGGCGCCCCGCCTCCGTGCTCAAATCCGGACGGGATCCCCGGCCGTCCGTATGCCGGTGAGCTGCAGTTGCGGTTCCTCGCGGCCGTTGTAGACGTTCCGGCGAAGATGGGCGAGGACGTCGAGGCGGCTGCCGATGATCACGGCGGGACGCCATTCCCTGCCCATCGAGAACCCGATGAGATCCCCGGTCCGCCCCGACTCGTCCCGGGCGACGATCTTGAGGTGACCGTCGCCGACGATACGGCTTCCCGGCATGATCTGCAGCGGGCCGATGAGGAATACCGGCTCGTGGTTGCCCGGGCCGAAGGGCGCGAGGCGTTCGATGAAGGACGCGAGGGGAATCGTGCAGTCCTCCAGGGCGAGAGCCGCGTCCGCCCGGACGTGGTCATGTTCGATCGGATCCTCGAGGAGTTCCCCCACCGCCTCCTCGAAGAGCCGCTGGAAATCGGGGATGTCCTCCTCGCGAATGGAGAAGCCGCCCGCTTCCCGGTGGCCGCCGAATTCCATGAGTCGGTCGGCGCAGAGTTCGAGGGCCCGTTTGACGTTCACCAGGCCCGCCGAACGCACCGACCCCTTGCCGATCCCGCCGCGCACCGCGATCAAGGCGGCCGGGAGGTTGTAGCGTTCCGCGATCCTCGCCGCCCCTATCCCCACGACGCCCTCGTGCCACGAGGCGGAGGAGAATACGAGGGCGGACGGCTCGCTTCGCTTGAGCACGACATCGGCCAGGTAGCTCGCCTCCTCGGTCACCCGGCTGTCGTGAGCCCGCCTCTGGGTGTTCTTCGACTCCATCTCTTTCGCGATCGTCGCCGCCTCGTCGGCGTCCTCGGTGACGAGCAGCCGCACCACGTCCCGCGCGTTCCCCATCCGGCCGGGGGAGTTGAGCCGGGGAACGAGCGTGAAACAGAGGCGTCTCGCCGAGAACCGCTCTTTCGGCAACCCGCTTTCCGCGCGCAGCGCGGCCAGCCCCGGGCGCCGCCACTGCCGCAACACATCGAGACCGAGCGAGACGAGCGTCCTGCTTTCGTCTCTGAGGGGCACGTAATCGCCGAGTGTGCCGACGGCGACGAGATCGAGCAGTTGTTCGAGGGAGAGATCGACGTTCATCGTCTTCTCGAGGCCCTGCATGAGCTTGAAGGCGACGCCGACGCCGGCGAGTTCCGTGTAGGGGTACGTCTCGCCCGGCAGTTTCGGGTTGAGGAAGGCGAATGCCTCCGGGACACGCTCCCGCGTCTCGTGATGATCGGTGACGATCATGTCGACGCCCCGCTCGGCGAGCCAGGAGATCACGGCCCCGTCGCTCGAGCCGCAGTCGACCGAGACGACGAGACCGAGCCCGACGTCGACGCCGCGCTCCATCACCCGGCGGGCGAGACCGTAACCGTCGCGCGCGCGGTCGGGAACGAAGTAATGCGCGTCGGCACCGAGGCGCCGGAGGCTTTCGTAGACGAGGGCAGTCCCGCAGACGCCGTCCGCGTCGTAGTCGCCGTGCACGAGGATGCGCTCCCGGTCGGCGATCGCTCGTTGCAGCCGTCCCGCCGCGGTCGCCATCTCGCGGAATCTGAACGGATCGTGGAGCATCTCGATCGATGGCGACAGGAAGCGAGACGCCTCGTCGGGCTCCTCGATGCCGCGTGTGACGAGGAGCGAGGCTTCGAGCGGCGAGAAGGAGAGCGCCGCGGCGAGCCGAGCGACCGCATCCCGCCCCGGTTCGTCTACGAGCCATGTCGCCATGCGGGCGGTTCTCCGTTCCGGATGAGGGGAAAAGGCGGAGCGGACGTGTAAGCCGAGTTCTGTATCCCCCGGAGGGGCGGTGATCATTTCTCTGGGACCGCCGTTACCGACGGCCGCTATCGACCTACCCGGGAGTCGAGCGAAGCGGGCCGCTTCTCCTCCTCTATTTGGTCTTTCTCCGGGTGGGGTTTACCGAGCTGCCGCCGTCGCCGGCGACACTGGTGAGCTCTTACCTCACCGTTTCACCCTTACCCGCCGAAGCGGGCGGTTTGTTTTCTGTGGCACTTTCCCTGGGGTCGCCCCCGCTGGGTGTTACCCAGCACCCTGCCCTGTGGAGCTCGGACTTTCCTCGGACGACATGCGCCCGCGATCACCCTGTCCGCTCCGCCGCCTGTGACGGCAAGCGATTCCGTTCCAATATATCACAGCCCGGGGTATGCGCCAAGCGGGTTGTCGCCGGCAACGCGCCGGCCTGGATTGTTCAGGCCGGTTCCGCGGATGTCCCGTCTTCTCCGTCCTCGTCGAGCGCCTCGTTCGCGAGGAGGTCGGCCTCCCGGTTCTCCCGCCTCGGAACGTGCGTCCACGTGCACCGCTCGAAAAGGGCTGCCGCGGCCAGGACGCGGTCGGCGAGCTCGCGCAGGGCGTCGTTCCGGATGCGGTATTCCCCCCTGAGCTGTTTGACGACGAGTTCGCTGTCGAGAAGAAAGGCGAGCCGGCGGCCGCCGAGGGAACGCGCGAGCTCGAGCCCGTCGAGCACGGCCGTATATTCCGCGACGTTGTTCGTGGCCGTGCCGAGCCGGCGCGACACGCCGGCGAGACGTTCACCCGTGGGCAGGAACGCGATCGCCGCGGCGGAGGCCGGCCCGGGATTCCCGCGCGAGGCGCCGTCGGTCCTGATCACCAGGTCCGCGGCGCCGCCGGGTGGCAGCGGCGCGTTCTCCCCGCCCGATTCGCCGCGGCTCCCGGAGGGTTTCCCCGCGCGCCGCCGGCGCGTCCCCGTCTCCTCGCCGGCGATGCGCTCGAGGGCCCGGGCGGCGTCCTTCCCTGATCGGAAACCGCTCTCTTTCCAGAGCTCCCCGATCGTTTCTCCGCGCGCGAGCCCGCGCAGCAGCGCCTTCATGTCGCCCATCCGGCGCCCCCTACTCCGCGTTCTCGATTGACACGAGGATCCGTCCGCAGGCCTCGCAGGTGATGATCCGGTCGTTGCGCCGCACCTCGTGCGCCTTCTGGGGAGGCATGCGGGAAAAGCAGCCCTGGCAGACGTCGCCGACGAGGTTCGCGACGCCCGTGTCGCCCCTCCCGTCGAGTATCCGCCCGTAGAACCGCGAGACGCGGTCCGACAACCTCCCCGAGATCGCCGCCTTCTCCCGTTCGAGAACGGCGAGGCGGCTCGTGTTCTCCTCGAGCCGCTTCTCGAGCACGTCCCGCTCCTCGATGAGGGCGTCCTTCTCATCGTCGATCCTGCGCTGCGTCTCGCGCAGCAGATTGTTCTCGACGTCCATCGCCTCGTGTATCTCGAGGATGCGCGTCTCCGCCTCGTCTATCTTCCTGCTGAGGAATTCGATCTCGGAGAGGAGGGCCCGGAACTGCTTGTTGTCCTTGACCAGCCGCTTCTCCTCCTCGTGCTTCACGATCTTGCCCCTGAATCCCGCGATCCGCTCGTCGAGGCGGTCCTTCTCGGTGACCAGCTTCTTCAGGGCCCCCTTGCTCTTCTCGAACTGCGTCTCCATCTCGTCGACCAGCCTGTCGATCTGGTTGATGCGCGCCGGGGCCTCCTCGATCGAGCGTTTTCTCTCGACGATCTCGCGATCCTTCAACACGATGTCGATCAGAAGGCGGATATCCTCAATCGCAGTGTCCATCGTCTCACCGTCCCGTCATCACAAAGCAAAACGGGCTTCCCGTCATGGGAAGCCCGTTGGATCGTCACCCGGTCGTGTACCGGTCGCCGCCCGCGCAGCACTCGGTGCATCGAGTTCGCTGTCGGGGGCCCCATACCACGATTCCGTTCTCCTCTTCGTTCGTGAAGAGGGGAGCCTACGGGAAAACCGCCGTGAGGGTCAAGTGTTTTTTTAGTCGCCGGACCCCGTGAACGCGGCTTCCCCGTCGAGCAGCTCGCTTGCCCAGGGAGAGTAGTCGAAGAGGAACTCCCTGACCGACCAGCTCTCCCCCCCGTCGGTCGTCGAGAAGAGGACCGATCGGGCGGCGGTCACGCCGTCGATCGTCTCGATCCCCGCCCGTCCGACCACCCATCCGCGGTCGCAATCCAGGAAATGGAGGTTCCGGAGATCGATCGGGCCGTCGATGACCGGGGAGACGTCGACCCACGTCTCGCCGCCGTCGTTCGTGCGCAGGACGGTCCTGCCGCCGACGGCGAACCCGGCGTCCTGATCGAAGAAGAGGAATCGTCTCACGGTCGCTTCCGCGAGCTGCGTCCGCCAGGTCGCCCCCCCGTCGTCGGTCTTCATGACGACGCCGCCGCCGACCCACCCGGTGTCACGGTCGACGAAGCAGATGCTCAGAACGGCCCGGAGATCCGACGCGCGGGATCCCTCGATGCCGTTCCAGGTCATGCCGCCGTCCTCTGTTCGCCAGACGAGGTACGGATCGGTGTCCGTCCATCGGCTGCCGAGCAGATAGGCGATGCCGTCGTCGACCACCGACATGTCCCACGCCCCGCGCGTCGGCACGACCGGCAGCCAGTTGTTTTCCCAGATCCCACCGCCGTCGTTTGTCCGGAAGACACCGTAGTAGCCGAGGACGAAGCCGAGGTTCTCGTCGAGGAAACGGATGCGGTAGAGATCGGTGTCCGCCGGGTATCCCGAGAAAATCGCGCGTTCCCACGTCTCGCCACCGTCGACGCTCCGGTAGATGCGCCCCGACTCGCCCACCGCCCAGCCACGATCGGCGTCTATGAACTGGACGTTGTTGAGGTCGGACTCGCTCACGATCGAGGAAATCCAGCTTTCGCCGCCGTTCACGGTACGCATGATCGTCCCCTTCGCGCCGACGACCCAGCCGCGGGATTCGTCGAGAAAGAAGACATCCGAGGCGAAACAGACGAGATCGCCGATCTCCTCGCCGGCGGGCACTGGCGCGACGGAACGGTCGTCCGAACACGAATGGACCTCGAAATAGACGATGAATACGATGAGAAGCGCCAGCAGAATACTCCTCTTGAGTCGCATTTTCTCTCCCGCCGTTGCAATCCCGGAACGAGCGGCGATCGTCCCGCCGCGGTCTCTCCGTCCGGATGAAACATAACCTGCATGAATGACATCATGTTGCGCGGCCGACGGCCGACGCGGTTGCTTTCTCGCCGCCGGGCCGCGGAACAACGGGAAACGATACGCAAACATCGCGCCCGTTCGTCGCCTCGGGAAAGGATCGCCGAGGCGCGTCATCGTCTCCGCGGTCACTTCGGCAGGAGCTCGCATTCGAAGAACCTGGCGTCGTGGAGCGGGTTGAAGCGGTAGGCGCCGGTCTCGACGAATCCGAGAGAACGGTAGAGCGCGTTCGCCTCGGGCATCGACTCCACCGTGTCGAGCTTCATCGTCCGGTAGCCGAGTTCCCGCCCTTCGGCGACGGCGGCCGCGGCAAGCGCACGCCCGATTCCCTGCCCTCTCGACGCCGGTCGGACGTACAGCCGTTTCATCTCGCACGTCGCGGGATCGATGCGCCTGAGAGCGACGCACCCCGCGGCCTCGTTTTCCATTTCGGCGAGAAAAAGAACGCCGCCCGGGGGAGCATATTCTCCCGGCAGCAGATCGAGCTCGCGTTCGAAGTCCTGGAATTCGAGCGAGAATCCGAGCGAGCCGGCATACTCCCGGAAAAGCGAGCGGGCCGCCTCGATCCGTTCGGGGGTGTCGGCGTGCAGGATGACGGTCATGCGCGAAGTCACGCCCCGGGCTGGCCGGGGAAAGGAAAATGGGCCCAGCAGGATTCGAACCTGCGACCGACCGGTTATGAGCCGGGAGCTCTACCGCTGAGCTATGGGCCCGTACGCGAAGCCGCGACGGCACTCTACCACGTCGCCCCGGGGCCGACAACGATCTTCACGGCTAGACGTCTATGTAGCCCTTGAGCTTCCTGCTCCGGCTCGGATGCATGAGCTTGCGGAGCGCCTTCGCCTCTATCTGGCGGACACGCTCGCGGGTGACCTTGAAGATCGTCCCGACTTCCTCGAGGGTCCGGGGGGTTCCGTCACCGAGTCCGAACCGCAGCCGGACGACCTTTTCCTCGCGAGGGGTGAGGGTGGCGAGAACCTTGGCGACCTGGTCCTTGAGCATCGAGTGGGCCGCCGTCTGGTCGGGACTCGACGCGGTGGTGTCCTCGATGAAATCGCTGAGATTGCTGTCGTCGTCCTCGCCGATCGGCCGGTCGAGCGAGATCGGCTCCATGCTCGCCTTCATGACGCTCTTGACCTTCCCGACGGGGTAATCGAGATGCCGTGCGACTTCCTCGGGAGTGGGTTCGCGGCCGAGTTCCTGTATGAGCTTGCGCTGGGTCCTTGAGACCTTGTTGATCGCCTCGATCATGTGCACGGGGACGCGGATCGTCCGCGCCTGGTCGGCGATCGCCCGCGTGATCGCCTGCCGTATCCACCAGGTCGCGTACGTGCTGAACTTGTAGCCCTTCCGGTAATCGAACTTGTCGACGGCGCGCATCAGCCCGCTGTTCCCCTCCTGGATGAGGTCGAGAAACTCGAGCCCGCGGTTGGTGTATCTCTTCGCGATCGAGA
Organism: Candidatus Krumholzibacteriota bacterium; assembly: GCA_016931295.1. Classification (NCBI taxonomy): domain Bacteria; phylum Candidatus Krumholzibacteriota; species Candidatus Krumholzibacteriota bacterium. The sequence goes on along the minus strand of JAFGEZ010000024.1, from coordinate 13,650 downwards.
TGACGAGTCGCACGTTCGCCTCGATCATCTCCTGCTTCGCCCGCTCCGCCTTGCGCTCACCGTGCCTGATATCGCTGACGATCCGCCTGAGGTTCTCGTACTCGACGCTCTCGTGGAGCTCGATCCTGCGGCACTCCTTGTCGATCTCCCTGATCTTGCCGGCGAAATCCTTCAGGTTGTCGAGGGACCACTTGCATTCCTTCCTGATCCTCGTCTTCTCCTTCGACGAGCGGCCGGAGAGAATCTTGACGGCGTGATCGATCTCCTCCTCGGTCATCCCGGCGAACTTCTCGAACTCGGTCGCCTGTTTCTTGTGGCGTTCGAGACGCCCGAGGATCTCCTTGATCTTGTCGACGAGCGCGTCGCGCTGCGAGGGATGGAGCTTGATCTTCCGGCTCTCCTCCTGGAGCTTGCGCGTCTTTGCCTCGAGATCCTTTTTGACCTCGGCTGCCGCCTTCTTGCTGATCCGCTTGCCGAGACGCGCACGGAGAGCCGCCGTCTCCTCGCGAAGCTCGATGATCTTCTTCAAGACGCCGATGTACCGCTTCTGCTCCTTCTTTCCCGAGTAATGGGGATGCAGCCCCCCCGTTTCGAGCTGCAGGACGTCCTCGAGCCGGGCCTGCTCGCTCTCGAGTTCGGAGACGAAGCGTTTCAGCTCCTCGGTGGTCACCTGGAGCGAGAAGAGCGCGTTGGTGATCATCATGTGCCCCGACTCGATCCGCTTGGCGATCTCGATCTCGCCCTCGCGGTCGAGGAGGGGAACCTTCCCCATCTCGCGGAGATACATGCGAACGGGATCGTCGTAGCGAATCCCCGTGGAGAGCATCTCCTCGGATTTCTTCGCCTCCTTCTGCTCCCGTTTGCGCCTCGCGTCCATCTTCATGCGGGCGATCTCGCCGGAGTCGAAGAACTCGATGCGCTCGTCGCTCAGACGGTCGTATATCTCGACGATCTCCTCAGGGTCCATATCATCCCCGACGATGGCGTGGATCTCCTCGTTGAGGATGTATCCCTTCTCCTCGGATCGCTTCTTGATATCCAGGATGATTTCTTCGATTCTAGCGGGACCCATCAGTGCGACTCTCCTCCCTCGAACCGAGCTTCCCCAGCTCCTTCGCCACCGTGCGATAGGCTTCGGCGATCTGGAGCTGTTCCCGCCCGGCATCGTCGCCCGGCTCCCCGGCGAGTTCGTCGAGGCGCCGTTTCATCAACCTCATCTCGTCGCGCAACGCGGCCTTCCGCAGCCACAGGAGCGTGTCATCGAGCATCTTCCCGACCGGCCCCGGCGGCAGTTCCATCAAGGCGATCTCCGACGCCAATCTGGCCAGATCGGGGTCCTCGATCGTCCCGGGAAACGCGGAACCCGTAATATCAATATTGTTTTTCAGGGCCGCGTCAAGCGATTTAAAGTATTTGCGATACGCTTCCCCCTCGAGATCGCTCTCGTAGAGCGTCTCGACGATCCTCCGGGCGAATTCCCCGCGCTCGAGCCCCAGACGGAAGAGGTTCTTCTGAAATCCGAGGCGGGGGCTCTCCCGCTCGGCCGCCGGCGCCCGCGTTCCGTCTCCGGCCTTCCGCCTCGCGGCCTTCGGCAGCCCCGCGCGCAGCGTCTCGACCGGCACGTCGAACAGCTCGCCGATCTCCTGCAGGTAGAATTCCTTCCTGATGCGGTCCTCGGTCCGCGATACCGTCTCGAGAAGGTGTTTCACCACCTGGCTTCGACGATCGCCCGGGCGCGCGCCCCTCTCGGCCTCTTCCTTCAGGAATTGAAAATAATCGGGAGCAGCGCCCATCAACTCGCGTAGCGCGTCTGCTCCCTCTTTGCCCACGTACGAATCGGGATCCTCGCCGTCCGGCAGCACGACGATCCTCGTATCCATCCCGATCATCGTCAGTTGGTCGGCCGCCCTGACCGCGGCGCGGATGCCTGCCCGGTCCCCGTCATTGACAATATATACACGTTTGGCGTACCGTGCAAGAAGACGTGACTGATCAACCGTGAGAGCAGTGCCGCACACGGCGGCCACATTGCGTATTCCCTTCATCCACAACGTGAGAAAATCCAGATAACCCTCTACTATTATTGCCGATTTGGACTTGCGTATGTCGTCCTTCCCGTGCGCGAGACCGTAGAGCAACCGCCCCTTCGAATACAGCGGACTCTCCGTCGAGTTCAGGTATTTCGGCTCCGAACCGTCGAGAACGCGGCCGGCGAACCCGACCGTCCTCTTCGAGAGGGTCCGGATCGGAAAGATCACGCGGTTCCTGAAGTAGTCCCGGTACCCGCTCCCCCCGCGGCTCTTCATGACGAGATTGAGCTCGAGGAGAACGTCCCTGTCGAGCCCGGCGCCGGAGGCCTCGCGGTAGAGGTTCTCCCAGCCGGGGGGCGCGAAGCCGATCCCGAATTCCTCGATCGTTTCCCGGTCGAGCCCCCTGCGGTCGAGGTACTCGCGCGCCTCCGTGGCCGCCGGTGCGCCGAGAGACGAGCGAAAGAAGTTTTCGGCGAAGGTCATCGCCCCGTAATAGGGATCGAGCCGGCCTCCCGCCTCTCCGCCGTCGCGTCCGACGAACGCCCCGATATCGACGCCGAGCTCCTCGCCGAGCTTCTTCACCGCTTCGACGAATCCGATCCCCTCGTACTCCATGAGGAAGGAGAAGACGTTGCCGCCCTTTCCGCAACCGAAGCAGTGATAGATCTGCTTGTCGGGGGAGACCATGAAACTCGGCGTCTTCTCGCCGTGGAACGGACAAAGGGCCTTGTAGTTGCGCCCCGCGCGCTTGAGATCGAGCACGGCGCCGACCACATGGACGATGTCGCTGCGCTCCCTGATGTCGTTTATCACGCTTTCCGGTATCATCGCATCTACTTCAGTTTCACGACCGCGACACCGTCGCCGCCGAATGCCGGTTCGCCGGGATGGATGCCGGCGACGCGCGGATCGCCCCTGAGCGTGTCGTAGACCGCGCGCTTGAGAATGCCCCGCCCGATCCCGTGGATGATCGAGACCTCGCCGAGCCCCGCGAGAACGGCGCGGTCGATGAACGCGTCGACCTTCTCGAGCGCTTCGGCGCGCTCAAGACCCCGGATCATCAGTTCCGTCTCCACCGGCCCGTCCGGGCCGGCCGACCAGGAGACGGTGCCGCGCCGCCGGCCGGCCTGCGTTTCGGCGGGTCCCCGTTCGAGATCGCTCGCCTTCGTTTCTACGCGGATCCCGCCGTCGAGTTCCACGAGGACGCGGCCCCGGTCGGGCGCGGAGACGACCCGGCCCGTCTTGCCGATGGAGATGATGCCGACCGTCATCCCCTCGACCACTTCTCCGGGCGAGAGGGTCCCCCGCCGCTCGCGCGGACGCGTCCTGCCCTCGAAGGTTTTCCGGCGCTCGCCGATCCTCTCGCGCGTCCGGCGGATCACCGTCTTCTCCGCCCCCGATGAGCGGATCTCGCGCACGAGCCGCTCCATCTCGCGCCTCGTCCCGGAGACGATGTCGAGCGCTTCCCGCCTCGCTCGCTCCTCGAGCTCGCCCCGGTTCTTCTCGATGTCGTCGATGCGCTCGCGGTAGCGGTCGACGAGTTCCGTGAGAAGCCGCTTCTTCTCGAGAAGCTCCTTTCGTTCCTCGCCGATCACGCGCTCCATGCGCTCGAGGTCGGCCAGCAGCTCCTCGAGCCTGAGATTCTCCTCGGACATCCTTTTCTTCGCCGATTCGATGACATCGACGGGCAGCCCCATCCTGCCGGCCATCTCGATGCCCCACGAGCGTCCGGGCACGCCCATGCGGAACCTGAAGAGCGGCTCGAGGCGCTTGTCGTCGAATTCGAGCGAGGCGTTCGCCGCGCCGCCGGTCTCGTGCGCCCACCCCTTCAGGCGCCCGAGGTGGGTCGTGACGATCGTGCGCCCCGCGGCGTCGGCGAGGCGTTCGAGCATCGCCTCGGCGATGGCCCCCCCCTCCTCCGGATCCGTTCCGTCGCCGATCTCGTCGACGAGAACGAGATCGTCGCGGTCCGCCAGCTCGAGGATCCGCTTCATCCTCCCGATCCGGGAGGAGAAGGTGCTCAGGGACATCTCGATCGACTGGTCGTCCCCGATATCGACGAAGAGGTCGCGGTACCACGGCAAGATCGAGCCCTCGCGACATGGGAGTGGCAACCCGGCGCGGTCCATGAGCACGAGGAGTCCGACCGTCTTCAAGGCGACCGTCTTTCCGCCCGCGTTCGGCCCGGAGACGACGAGCACGCGCAGAGCCGCGTCGCAGCCGATCTCGAGCGGCGATACCCGCCGGTCGCCCCCCTCCAGGGAGAAGGCGCGCTCGAGGAGCGGATGCCTCGCCTCGAACAGCCGCATCTCCCCGTTTGCCGAATGGACCGGCTTCACGCATCGATATCGCCTGGCGAAGGCGGCTTTCGCCGAGAGGACATCGACCGTGCCGAGCATCTCCTGGTTAAAGAGAAGCTGCGTTCTCGCCTCCCTCACGAGGGACGTCAGCTCGCGGAGCACACGCTCGATCTCCCGCCGCTCCTCCTGCACGAGCGATTCGACCTGGTTGTTCTCCTCGACGAACGAGAGCGGCTCGATGTACAGGGAGGCGCCGCTGCCGCTCTCCTGGTGAACGATGCCCCTCACCCGCCCGGCCTCGGCGCGGGGCAGCGCCAGGACGTACCGGTCGCCGCGAAGGGTGACGAACTCCTCTCCCCTGCCCCGGCCGTGCTCGGCGACGACTCCGGCCGCGGCGCGTCGCAGCCGCGCCCGCAAGGCGACGGTGTCGCGCCGGATGCGCGCGAGATCGCGGCTCGCCGCGTCGAGCACCTCGAGATCCGGACCGATCGCCCGCTCGATACGGCGAACGATCTCCCGCTCGAAACGATACCGCTGCGCGAACGCATCGCCCGCGGGAAGCTCGGCCGCGTGCGCCGAGAGGAAATCCGCGACGGCGGCGGCCGTGCGCTCCCCCCGCGCCACGGAAACGAGCTCCTCGGCCCCGACGATCGTACCCGGGGCGACGATTCCCTCGAGAATCGGTCTCGTATCGCGCCAGCCGCCGATCGGCGCCGTCTCGCCCGCCTCGGCGAGCGCGGCGAAGGCGACGATCCCGTCCTGGCTTCGTTCGACCGCCTCGGGGGAATCGAGCGGAAGAGAGTTGCAGATCTCGTCCCGGCTCCGCTCGGCGACCGCGCCGGCCGCGACGACCTCGAGCAACTGCCCGAAGTCGAGTTTCCCCGCGGCGTGGCGGAATTCCGTCGGATCGAATGCGGGCGGTGTTTTCATCTCGTCACGTCCGTCCGGTGGGTCATCGGGCCGTCACCGGAAGATTCAATCCGCGCGTGGGCGGCCCGGGGCGCGCGATGGATCCGCCGCCGACCGCCTTCCGGAAATCGATCCGCGCCGGCGTCCGCGACATGACCGCGTCGAAGAGCACCGGCAGCACCGGATGAACGACCTGGACGACCGGGTCGGCCTCGATCTCGCTCCTGAAATCGTCGGGCAGGGGCAGCGGCAGGTCGAGCAGGACGACGAGAAGAAGGCTCGCCAGCAGCAATCCCTTCACGGCGCCCAGAAGGGCGCCGCCGGTCCGGTCGAGCCATCCGAGCATCGATATCCGCGCGATCTTCTGCAGCAGGACGCCGAGCAGGTGGAAGAGGAGGACGACGGCGGCGAACACGATCACCGCGGCCGCCACGCGCGCGATCGCGTTCGGCGCGCCGAACCTCGATTCGATCCACGTAACGATCACGTGCGCGAAGTAGACGGCGCAGATGAATGCGGCGACGATCCCGACGATCTGCAGCACCTGCCGGATCAATCCACGCCGGGCTCCCGAGATCGCCAGGATCGCGACGATGGCCGCGATCGAGACGTCGACGACCGTTTGCATGCGCTACCGGTCCCCGGAGAGCAGCTCGCCCACGATCACCCGGACGACGCCCCCGTCCGAGCGTCCCTTGAACTTCTTCATCAGCGGCCCCATGACGCGTCCCATGTCCTTCGGCGAGGAGGCGCCGATCTCCCCGATGATGCGCTTTGCCTCGGCCCGGATCTCCTCCTCGTCGGCCTGTTCGGGCAGGTAGCCCATGACGATGGCGAGCTCGGTGTTCGTCTCGAGGACGAGATCGTCCCGTCCGCCCTTCTCGAAACTGGCGATCGACTCGCGGCACCGCCGCGCGTAACTCGACAAAACCGCGATCTCCTGGTCGACGGAAAGAGCCTCCCGTTCCTCGAGCTCCGCGTTCTTGAGCGCGCTGATCAGCATCCGCAGGGCGCTGGTTCTCGCCTTGTCCCGCGCCTTGACGGCCGCCTTCAGATCCTCCTGGAGCCGGTGCGCGATGACGTTCGCTTCCATGAGATCCCCCTTGTCCGTGAATGAAGACGGATACCGGGCAGTATATCGCCGGCCGTCGCGGGTGTCAACGCCCGCCGGGCGGCCCTCCCGAACGACCCGCGAAACGGTCACCGCCAGGCGCAATGCATCAGGAAGAGCAGGCAGATCGCCGCCGTCTCGGCTCTCAGCACCGAGTCGCCGAGGGAAACGCGCAGCGCCCCGGCCTCGCGGAACAGGGTCTCCTCGGCCGGTTCGAATCCGCCCTCCGGCCCCACGATCCCGATCGCCGGGACGGCGATTCCCCCGGCAACCGCTTCAGACGGCGCGACGCCACCGGGCCCGGCGAGCAGGGCCGCGCCGTATTGGCCGACCTGCCCGGCAAGCTCCGCCGCGTCCGCGACCGGCGCCACGCCGGGCAGCCAGGCGCCCCCGGACTGTTTCAGCGCGGCGACGAGCTTCCTGCCGATTCGTTCGCGAACACGTGTTTCCTCCTTTTCCCCTCCCCGCCAGGCGACACGCGAGGCACGGTAGGGGACGATCCATCTCACGCCGATCTCGGCGCACTTCTCGACGGCGATCTCGAGACGGGACGTCCGGATCAGGGGGAGGGCGAGATCGACCGCCGGCGGGGCCGGAACCCGCTCGAACCGGGTCACGGACAGTTCCGTTCCGGTCCGGTCGATCAGATCGACGACGGCCTCGAAGAGGCCTCCACGGCCGTCGACGACGGCGACCTCGCTTCCCGGCCGGAGCCGGAGGACCCGGGCGAGGTGGCGATGCTCCTCGCCTTCGAGACGGAGGCGACCGGTGTCGGGAAGGGCTTCCGGCAGAAAGAAACGTCGTGTTCTGCTCATCGTGTCACGAAGGCCGTCGATCGTTCAGGGTTCGTAGATGCGCCGGCCGCATGTGGGCGGTTTGTCCCGGACGACCCGGTCGAGCTCCTCGAATGCGCTGCGCTCCTCGGCGCCGATCTTCTGGGGGGTCCAGGCGACGAGCCGGACGAGCTGGTCGCCCTTGCCGCGGGCGTGGAGCCGTCCGATCCCCTTGCCCTTGAGTCGAAGGATCTTGTGCGAGTGCGTGCCGGGCGGGATCGTGAGGACCGCCTTGCCGTCGAGCGTCGGGATCTCCACCTTCGCCCCGAGGGCGAGCTGCGCGAAGCTCACCGGCATGTCGCAGAGGATGTCGTACCCGTGCCGTTCGAAAACGTCGTCCTCGGTTTCCTGGATGAAGACGACCAGGTCTCCCGGCGGGCCGCCCCGGGGACCGACGTCGCCGAGCCCCTCGAGCGTCAGGTAGTTTCCCGTCGTGACGCCTGCCGGTATCTTCACCTCGACGCTCTTTCCCTTGCGGACACGCCCCTCGCCGAGACAGTCCGGGCAGGGATCCTTGATGACCGTGCCCTCGCCGTTGCAGGTGGGACATGCGGTGACGTTGACGACCTGGCCGAAGAGGGACCGGGCGATGCGTCGCTGCTCCCCCGAGCCGCCGCACGTGGGGCAGGTCTGCCGCCCCCCGGCGTCCCGGGCCCCGGAGCCGCCGCAACGCTCGCAGGCGACGAGCCGCTTGACCTTGATCTTCTTCGTGATCCCGCCGGCGACCTCCCGGAGATCGAGATCGAGTGTGATCTTCAGATCCTTGCCGCGGAAGACGCGCTGGCCGCGCCGCCGGCCGCCGCCCATGCCGCCGAGGAAATCCTCGAATCCGAGACCGCCGAAATCGCGCATGAAGGCCCGGAGCGCGTCGCTGATGTCGAACCCGCCCGAGAATCCGTACTGCTGCCCGGCGCCCGCCATGCCGGCATGGCCGAACTGGTCGTAGCGCGCCCGCTGTTCCTTGTCGCGGAGCACCTCGTAGGCTTCGGTGGCTTCCTTGAATTTCTCCTCGGCCGCCTTGTCGCCTGGATTCTTGTCCGGGTGGTACTTGAGCGCGAGCTTCCGATATGCCTTCTTGATCTCGTCGGTCGAGGCTTCCCGGCCTACGCCGAGAATCTCGTAATAATCCCGTTTCGCCATGCCCCGTCCCGCGTCATCGTCCTTCCGCCTCTCGGGATTGAGATATCGATCAGTCGTCCACGGCGAATTCGCCCATGGAGGAGGAATGATACATCAGTTCGGCGATCTTGTAAACCGCGGCCGACAGATTCCCGGTTGCCCGCCTGATCTCGACGAGATCGGCCGTCTCGTCGCGCATGAGCTCCTGCAACTCTTTGAGCGACAAGAGGATCGTTTCGCGGTCCTCGTCGGGGATGTTGCTGCCGTGTTCCTCGAGGGTCTGCTCGGTCGAATACACGAGCACCTCGGCCTCGTTTCGCACCTTCGCGGCGCTGCGCTTCCTGTCGTCCTCTACGGCGTTGTCCTCGGCCTCCTGCACCATGCGCTCGATCTCGTCCCGCGACAGGCCGCTCGACACCTTGACCTCGATCTTCTGCTCCTTGCCCGTGCCGAGATCCTTCGCCGAGACATGGACGATACCGTCCTCGTCGATGTCGAAGGCCACCTCGATCTGGGGAACGCCCCGGGGGGCCGGCGGCATGCCGACGAGATCGAACCTGGCGAGCGTCCGGTTGTCGCGGGCCATCTCCCGCTCCCCCTGGAGGACGTGGATGGAGACCGCCGGCTGGTTGTCCGTCGCGGTCGAGAAGATCTGGCTCCTGCGGCACGGAAGGGCCGAGTTCCGCTCGATCAGCCGGGTCATCAGGCCGCCGAGCGTCTCGATACCGAGCGAGAGCGGTGTGACGTCGAGAAGGACGATCTCGTCGACGTCCCCGGAAAGGACTCCGCCCTGGATCGCGGCCCCGAGCGCGACGACCTCGTCCGGATTGACGCCCTTGTGGGGTTCGCGCCGGAAGAACTCCTTGACGAACCGCCTCACGGCGGGCACGCGGGTCGATCCGCCGACCAGTATGACCTCGTCGATGTCCGTCACCGACAACCCGGCGTCCTCGATCGCCTGCCGGCAGGGAGCGACGGTCCGCTGGATAAGCGGATAAACCAGTTTCTCCATCTCGGACCTCGTGAGGACGAGATCGAGGTGCCGCGGGCCGTCGTCGTCGGCGAAGATGAACGGGAGATTGATGTTCGTCTCGTGCATCTGGCTCAATTCGCATTTCGCCTTCTCGGCCGCCTCGCGGATCCGCTGCATCGCCATCTTGTCGCCGGAGATGTCCTTCTTCTCGGTTTCCCGGAACCGTTCGACGATCCAGTTCATGATCGCGCGGTCGAAATCGTCGCCGCCGAGCATCGTGTCGCCGCTCGTCGACTTCACCTGGTAGACCCCCCCGCTCATCTCGAGTATCGAGATGTCGAAGGTGCCCCCGCCGAGGTCGTAGATCGCGATCTTGCCGCCGGCGTCCTTGTCGAGTCCGTAGGCCATCGCGGCCGCCGTCGGCTCGTTGACGATCCGCAGGACATCCAGGCCGGCGATCGTGCCGGCGTCCTTCGTCGCCTGCCGCTGGGCGTCGTTGAAATAGGCGGGGACGGTGATGACGGCGCGCTCGATCGGCTCGCCGAGATATTCCTCGGCGTTCTGCCTGATCGCCCGCAGGATCATCGCCGAGATCTCCTGCGGCCGGTAGCTCTTGTCCTTTATCTGGACGAGTATCTCGTCGTTCTTGCCATCCTTCACGCGGTAGGAGACGCCCCCGATCTCTCCGGTCGTCTCGGAGAAGCGCCGTCCCATGAAGCGCTTGATCGAGTGGATCGTGTCCTCGGGATTGGTGATCGCCTGCCGCTTGGCGAGTTCGCCGACAAGCCGTTCGTTGTTCTTCGCGAGCGCAACGACCGACGGCGTCGTCCGCCGCCCCTCGGCGTTGGGGATGATGGTCGGTTCGTTCCCCTCGATGACCGCCACGCAGGAATTCGTCGTGCCGAGATCGATGCCGATGACCTTGCCCATGGAAATCGTCCCCTTCGTGCTGAACGGGTTCAGGGGATCACGCCGTTTCCGGCTTCCGCGCGACGATGACGCGCGCGGGCCGCAACAGTTCCCCGCAGAACAGGTAACCCTTCTGTATCACATGGGCGACGTGTCCATCCGGGACCTCTTCCGTCGCCGTCTCCCCCATCGCCTCGTGGTACTGGGGGTCGAACACCCGGCCGGCCGTTTCGACCTCCGAGAGGCCGGTGCGGCGAAGGACATCGAGAAGGCCGTTGTAGATCAGCCTGACACCCGCTGTAAAGGTGTCCTCCTCGTCGGGTGCCGCCTCGAGCGCTCGATCGAAATCGTCGATCACACCCAGTATGTCCTTGATGAGCCCTGCGTTCGCCTGTTGCTGATGCAATTCCCATTCCCGGCGGGTCCGCTTCCGGTAGTTTTCGAATTCCGCGGCCATCCTCAGAAGCTTATCTTCTTTCTTCTCAACCTCCTGGCGTATCTCTTTCGCGTCCTTCTCGAGGGCCTGGAGCATCTCGTTCTTGTGCTGGATCAGATCGAGCAGCTCGGCCCGCCCTGCTTTTTTCACACGGCCGTGTCCGGATTCCTTCTCCGCGGCCCGGGAACCGTCCGCATGCGTCCGTTCCGCCTCTCCTCCGCCGTCGCCTCCGCCGCCGGCCGGCGTCGTGTCGCCGTCTCTCTCCGCGGAGGCCCCGGTGGCCGCATCGCCGGCCAACGCATCGTCGCCGTCCCGTTCCTCCGGTGATCCCTCGCCGTCGATGATCCACTCATGTTTCTCTTTGTCGGACACGGCTTCTATCCTTTCTGGTGTCGTGGACGCCCTCACGCAAGGCGATGCAGTTCGCCGCGGAGACGGTCGAGAAGCGCGAGCACGTGCGCGTAGCTCATCCTGGTCGGCCCGAGAACGCCGATCAGGCCGTCGAATTCCCCTGTGCGGAACCGGCGCGTGACGACGGAGAAATCGTCGAGCCCGTCCTGTCCGTTCTCGTGGCCGATCGTGACCATCACCTCGTGGGCGAGGCGGTTGCGCATGAGGTCGATCATGAATCGGCGCTCCCCCATGAGACGAACGAGGGTGCGGAGAATCTGGGGATCGTGCAGCTCGGGCGGGTGCTCGGGCCGCTCGAGCCCCTTGAAGGAATAGGTGAGATCGAACGCCTGGTCGAAAAGCTCGTCCGAGCGGGCGAAGAGGACCCCGGCGATTTCCCGGTCCGCTCCCGCGCTGTCGCGGAGGAGGTCGGCGATCCGCCGTGCCGCCGTGTCCAGCGAACAACCGGCTATGCGCTCGTTAATCATCTGCGCCGCCCGCTCGATGACCCAGGGGGAATGCCGCTTCGAGAAACGGACGAAGAGACGCCGCTCCCTGTCGGGGGCGAGCCGGAGCAGGACGAGCCCTCCCGGTCCGTCGAGCTGGACGATCCTGAGATGCTCGACGACGTTCCCGTGCGGGAAGATGCCGAGAATGATCCCCATGTAGCTCGTGAGGTCGCCGAGAAGAACGGAGGTCCGGGTGAGAACGTCCTTGACGTCGCAGCAGTCCTGGCCGATCCGTCGCCTGATCTCGGCGATGACCTTCCGGGTCAGCGGCGCATATCGGTCGAGGCCGTCGACGTAGAGCCGATAGCCCGTATCGCTCGGTACGCGCCCCGCCGAGACATGCGGCTTCAGCAGGAATCCCTTCCGTTCCAGCTCGTACAGGGATTTCCGTATCTTGGCCGTGCTGACGCCGAGGCCGTAGACGTCCCGGAGCATCCGCGAGGAGACGGGGCGGCCCGTCTCGATGTAGAGATCGACCGTCTGCTTGAGCAGTTCGAGCTCGTACGTTGTGAGGACGACCGGCGCCATGGCGTGGCACTCTCCTGGAGCGAGTGATTTTCCAGATGAAATGTAGAGGTTCGCCGACCGATTGTCAAGTGGCGCCGCCGCATCGCGGCGGCCGTGCCCGATCCACATCTTCCGCTATCACATGGATTTGCGCGATGCGCAGGTTCGAAAGTCACCGTATGATGCGTCCGATCCTGCCGAAACGGACCCAGTGCCGGTTGTAATCGATCGAGAAGTAGAGGAACATCGCCTTGCCGCGGAGGTTCTTCATGTCGAGCGGTCCCCAGAAACGGGAATCGTATGAGTTGTCCCGGTTGTCGCCCATCACGAAGACATGCCCTTCGGGAACCGTGTATTTCTTGTAATCCCGCCGCGGGCGCGTTCCCTCGATGAACTTGGCGTACGCCTCGTCTTGTTCGACGCCGTCGACGAAGAGCTTCTTCTCCCGGACCTCGACCGTCTGCCCCGCCACGGCCACGCACCGCTTGATGTAGTCGGTTCTGCCGTCCCCGGGAAACTTGAAGATGACGATGTCTCCGGGTCGCGGATCGCGGACCGCGGGAAGGCGCCAGTCGACGAACGGCACCTTGGCGCCGAAGATGAACTTGTTGGCGAAGAGGAAATCCCCCTTGAGCAGCGTGTCCTCCATCGATTCCGAGGGGATGTGGTAGCTCTGTATGACGAACGCCCTGACGACCAGCGCGAGAAGAACGGCCGTAACGACGATCTCGACGTATTCGCGGAGTTTCGATTTCTTCGGGCGCTTCGACTCGTAGCTCATCCCGTCCTCCTGTGCGGTCCTTACGGTAATACGGCGGGGCTCGCCGGATGTTCCCGGAATAGTAATCCATCCGCCCGGCGAATGCAAACGATGCATCCGGACGGCGGTCGGTGGCGGGTCAGAATCGCATGCCGAGGGAGACAGCCGCTCCTTCCTCGCGCAACAGGGGGGCGATCTCGAAGGTCATGTCGTGGAGGTGGGCGTCGATGTAGGCGTCGAGGACGATCACGAGCATCGCTCCCGCCGACCACCACAGCCAGTCCGTCTTGCGCGCCTTGTATTCGCCGATCCAGAATTCGTAACTCTTGAGGCGCCGCGATGCGGCGAAGCCGCCGAGCGAATCCTGCGCGGCGATCCATCGGTCCCGCTCGAGGATCTCGCGTTCGGCCCGCCGGTGGTTGACGTAGACCTGCAGCAGGTAGAAGGTCTCCGCCCCCCCGGCGACGAGCGCCTTGAAGGGCTTCTCGTTGTAGATCTGCCCGAGACCGGGCACGAGAATCGCGCAGAGCATGGCGACCCGCGGATTCTTGTACGTCCGCCATGTCCTCTCCGCCGCCGGAACCTGCGCCGTCTCCTTCACGATCAGGCCCTTCAGCTCGCCCATGGAATCGATGCGCAGGCGATCCTCCCGCTGCAGCGTATCCTGCGCGGCCGACTCGGTCCAGACCGAGTCGCCGGGAAAGAAGACGGATGGACGGGAGGCCGCCGCGAGGGGACCGGCGGCGAGGACCGCCGCCGCGAGAAGCCAGATCACGGAAAGAAATGGCGGGAACGTGTGGGAATCGAACCCACCCCGGATGGTTTTAGCACCCGGCAGAAGGATTTGAAGTCCTCGGGGTCCAC
>JAFGEZ010000023.1 GCA_016931295.1 Candidatus Krumholzibacteriota bacterium | reverse complement strand
TGGCCGAGCGGCTGAAGGCATCCGCCTGCTAAGCGGTTGTAGGGGTAACACTCTACCGAGGGTTCGAATCCCTCCCTCTCCGCCAGAGATACACGGCCGCCGCACGGTTTCCTGTTGACCGGAAGCCCCCGGGCGGTTATATACGATTCGGGATCGTCGAAGGGCGAACGATGAGACGGACCGTGGAAATCAAGAAGGTTCCCGTCCTGCCGGTGGCGCGGGTCGCCCTCGTCGTCTTCCTGGCTCTCGGGATCCTGGTCGGCATTCTCTACGCCTTTCTCTTCTCCGGCCTGGGATTCCTCGCCGGCATGCTCGGCGGCCAGCCGGCGAGCGGCGAGATGCTGACCATCCAGCGGCTCGGATTCGTGATGGTTCCGATCATCGCCGTCTCCTACGCGATCTTCGGGACGATCGGGGTCGTTCTCTGGACGGCCGTCTACAACCTCGCCGCGGGGGCCTTCGGCGGCTTCGAACTGGTCCTCGAGGACGGTATCCGAACCGAACGCACGGCGGCGCCGGTCGCCGGGCGGGATAACGAAGTGTAGAACATGGTGTTGCGCCCATAGCTCAACTGGACAGAGCGTCTGGCTACGGACCAGAAGGTTGGGGGTTCGAGTCCTCCTGGGCGTACTTTTTCCTCCCGGATCCCGCGTATTCCCGCTTCGCGCCGCTAATTACTTGCGATGTTGACTGTTAAAGATTATATTTTCAGAGATAACAAAAAGGGCTTGACCCGGACAGCCGTAAGGGTTTAGCCTCTTTTGCGTTGTGCCGGCGAGGCCGGTGCGGATCCGACGCCCGTCGCCGTGCCTTCATCATCTTCACACAACCTGTGATCAAGGGGTAGGGTATGATCGAGATCAGGACCCATGGACGGGGCGGACAGGGATCGGTGATCGCCTCGGAGATCCTCGCGGACGCGTTCTTCCGGGAAGGGAAGTACGTGCAGGCGTTCCCGGCGTTCGGCGTCGAGCGCCGCGGCGCGCCGGTCATGGCCTTCACGCGTGTCGGGGACGGGGAGATCCGGGACCGGTGCCAGATCTACGAGCCGGACCATCTCGTCGTTCTCGACGCCATTCTCATAGATACCGTCAACATCACCGACGGGCTCAAGGAGGGGGGCTGGATCGTCATCAACACGAACCAGCCCGTGCAGGACAAGACGCTGATCGATCGATTCCACGTGGCCCTGATCGACGCGGCGTCGATCGCGATCAAGTACCGGCTCGGTTCGCGCGCGACGCCCATCGTCAACACGGCGATCGTCGGCGCGTTCGCCGGCGCGACGAAACTCGTCGGTCTCGATGCCGTCAAGCTCGCCATCGAGGACCTCGTGCCGGTGAAGCAGGAGGACAACATGAAAGCGGCGGAAGAGGCGTTCAACGGGGTCGAGATCGTATCCTGACCAACCGGCGCGACGGACACCTCACACGTGCCAGCGAGGAGGCAGAAGGGCAGATGGCCGAGAAGATCGTATTCGAGAGCTACCGGGAGATGCCGATCCGGGCGATGACCATCGGCGACATGACGTGGAATCTGACCGGCTCGTGGCGGAACGTCAGACCCGTCTACGATTTCAAGACGTCGCCGTGCCGGCTCGGATGCCCGACGAACGAGAATATCCAGCAGTACATCTACCTCGTCACCGAGAAGCGGTTCGAGGAGGCGTGGAAGACGCTCGTCGAGAACAACCCGATGCCCGCCGTGACGGGGCGCGTCTGCTTCCATCCCTGCATGGAGAGGTGCACGCGGAAGGATTACGACGACGCGATCGACATCCCGGGAATCGAGCGCGCCCTCGGCGACATGGGCCTCGACAATCCCGGATGGCTCGAGCCGGCAGCGGCCGCTCACGAGACCTCCGTCGCGGTGGTCGGCGGCGGCCCCGCGGGACTCTCCTGCGCCTTCTACCTCGCGCGCCGCGGCGTTCCGGTGACGATCTACGAGCGCGACGCCTCGCTCGGCGGCGTGCTGCGGTGGGGGATCCCCTCCTACCGTCTTCCCAACGACCTGCTCGACCGCGTCGTCGACGGGATCGTCTCCGCCGGACCGATCACCGTCGAGACGGGCATCGACGTCGGCGCCGGTCTCTCGATGGAGGAGCTTTTGAGCCGCCACGAGGCGGTTTTTCTCGGCGTCGGCCTGATGAAGAGCCGATCCCTGGGTCTCGACGGGGAGGAGACGGCGGGCGTCGAGGCCGGCCTCTCCTTTCTCCGGCGCGTCAACGCCGGCGACCCGGTCGATCCGGGCGGGAAGGTCGTCGTGGTCGGCGGCGGCAACACGGCGATGGACGTCGCCCGGTGCTCGCTGCGCGCGGGGGCCGAGGTGACCGTCGTCTATCGTCGGACGCGCAACGAGATGCCGGCGATCGCCGAGGAGATCGCCGAGGCGGAGGCCGAGGGGGTCTCCTTCCGGTTCCTAGCCGCGCCGGCGAGGATCGTCGGCTCGAAGGCGGGGCTCGAGAAGGTCGTCTTCCAGGAGATGGAACTCGGCCTGCCCGACGACTCCGGGCGGCGCCGCCCCGTCCCCGTGGAGGGGAAGACGTTCGAGATGGCCGTCGACCGGCTCTACACCGCGATCGGCGAGGAGGCCGATCTCGCGGGGATCGAGGGGACGGTCGAGACGGAGTGGGGCCTCGTCAAGGCGGGGGGGGACGCGGGCGAGACGAGCCACGCGAAAATCTTCGCCGGGGGCGACGTCACGACGGGCGCGGCGAGCGTCGTCGAGGCGATCGCGGCGGGCCGCCGCGCGGCCGGCCGGATCGCGCACCTGATCGCGGGCGAGCCCGACGTCGAGCCGGTCGACGAGCGCACCGTCGGGATCGAGGACATGAACCTCGCATATTTCTCCCACCTGAAACGGATGCCGAAGCCGAGGATCGGCGTCGATGAGGCGCGGAACGGGTTCGGCGAGATCCACGAGGGATTCGACGCGGAGGGGCTCGCGCGCGAGGCCGGGCGGTGCTTCTCCTGCGGCGTCTGCAACTTCTGCGACAATTGCTGGATGTACTGTCCCGACGTGGCGATCCTCCGGAAGGAGGAGGAGTACGAGATCAACCTGGACTTCTGCAAGGGCTGTCTGGTCTGCGTGACCGAGTGCCCCCGCAACGCCCTGTCGATCCAGGAGGAGGGAAAATGAAGAAGGTCATCATGGGGAACCACGCCGTGAGCTACGGCGTGCGTGCATCCGAGGCGAAGGTCATCTCCGCCTACCCGATCACACCCCAGACGCACGTGGTCGAGCTCCTCTCGGAGATGTGCGCGAACGGCGAGATAGACGCGAAGTTCATCAAGGTCGAATCGGAGCACTCCGCGATGGCCGCGGTCATCGGCGCTTCGGCGGCGGGCTCGCGGGCCTTCACGGCCACCTCCTCCCAGGGGCTGCTCCTCATGCACGAGATGCTGCACTGGGCCGTCGGCGGCCGCCTGCCGATCGTGCTGGCCAACGTCAACCGGGCGGTGGGGCCGCCGTGGAGCATCTGGACCGACCAGAACGACTCGCTTTCGCAGCGCGACGTGGGCTGGATCCAGCTCTACTGCGAGAGCAACCAGGAGACGCAGGACACGATCCCGATCGCCTTCCGCGTGGCCGAGGCGACGCAGCTGCCCGTCATGCTCGTTCTCGACGCCTTCTTCCTCTCGCATACCTACGAGATCGTCGATCTCCTCGAGGCCGAGCGCGTGCGCGAGTTCCTGCCCCCCTACGAGCCGACGATCAGACTCGACACCGCCGATCCCCACTCCTTCGGCAACCTCGCCGATCCGGGCTACTACATGGAACTGCGCTACATGATCCACCAGGCGCACACGGAGGCGATCGGCGTCATCGAGAAGTCCCAGGAGGATTTCGGCGATCTCTTCGGCCGCCGCTACGGGCTCGTCGAGCCCTACATGTGCGACGACGCGGAGACGATCATCGTCACCTCGGGAACCGTCGCGTCGACGACGCGGGCCGTCATCGACGAACTGCGCGGGGAGGGAACGAAGATCGGGTCGCTCAAGATCCGCCTCGTGCGCCCCTTCCCCTTCGAGGCCGTCTACGAGGCGCTTTCCGGAGCGAAACGGGTCATCGTCATCGACCGGAACATCTCGTTCGGCCTCCACGGCATCTTCTTCCAGGAGATCAAGAGCGCCCTCTACGGGCGTCTCGACATTCCCGTACACGGCTTCATCGCCGGGCTGGGCGGACGCGACATCACGCCGAAGGTCGTCCGCGAGATCGCCGACAAGGGGCTCGCGGGCACGGACCTCGAGCGGGACATCAACTGGATTGGAGTGAAGACATGAGACCTGCCGTGCTGCCGACTGAAGAGCTGATGGGTTCGGGGCACCTGGCCTGCCAGGGATGCGGCGCGACGCAGGCGATGCGTTTCGCGCTCAAGGCTCTCGGCCCGAAGACGGCCCTCGTGATACCGGCGTGCTGCTGGTCGGTCATCGACGGGTCCTTTCCGCACTCGTGCATCGATCTGCCGATCTACCACACCGCCTTCGAGACGGCCGGCGTCGTCGCGTCCGGCGTCAAGGCCGGTCTCGAGATGCGCGGCGACACGGAGACGACCGTCATGGCCTGGGCCGGCGACGGGGGCACCTTCGACATCGGCATCCAGTCCCTCTCGGGCGCCGCGGAGCGGAACGAGGACATCATCTACGTCTGCTACGACAACGAGGCGTACATGAACACGGGGATCCAGCGCTCGTCGTCGACGCCGATCGGCGCCTGGACGACGACGACCCCCGTCACGAATTTCAAGAAGCGCCCCAAGAAGAACATGATCGAGATCATGGCGGCGCACGCGATCCCCTACATCGCCACCTGCTCGACCGCCTGGCCGCATGACATCTTCGAGAAGTTCCGCAAGGCGAGGGAGATCAAGGGCACCCGGTACATCCAGATCCTCGCCCCGTGCCCGACCGGCTGGAAACTGCCCCCCGAGCTGTCGGTGGAGGTCGCCCGTCGCGCCGTGACGAGCCGGGTCTACCCGATCCTCGAGATCACCGAGAACGGGAGCAAGCTGTCTGTCTGGAAGGACTTCGAACCCTCGCCGGTCGCGGAGTACCTGAGCATGCAGGGTCGTTTCCGCCACCTCGAGGAGGGGGAGATGGCCGGTATCGCCGACGAGGTGGAACGCAACTGGGAGCGGCTTCTCGCCCGCGAGAGGATGCTCGCCGCGATCCCCGGTCTCGAGGGCTGACCTGTTCGCCGCATCGACCGTTTCACGGGCCCGGCCTCGCCGGGCCCGTTTCGTCACGGCGATTCGTCCGGGGCGGCGGCGAGCCGCCGACGCGCGTCGACGACGAGCCAGCCGGCGACGAGTGGGGGCAGGGCGAGAACCAGGAAGAGGAAGATGCGCGTCGGCGCGCCGAGCGCGAGCAGGCCGGGGAGAAGCGCGACGAGCAGCGAGGCGAATCCCTCGATCACGAGGAGGATCGCCCCGGCCGCCGGATGCCGGAACAAAAGGAGGATCGTCGCGGCGAGGAGGAAGACGACGGCGAGGAAAACGATGCCTCCCGCCGCGCCGGTCGCGCCGAAGAGCGCGCCGGCGATGGAGAAAAAGAGCCAGAAGGCCGCCCAGGCGACGGCCACCATGCGTCCGCCGAGCAGCCGCCGCCTCGCGGCGAACAGGGCCGTCTCCCGATCGATGTCGTACATAGCCGCCTCCTCCGGCGAACGCCCGGTCCGGCGTTCACGCCGGTCGATTATGGTCCGCGGAGGCAGCCGCCGTCAACGGAAGACCGGCGGGCGATTCAATATTGACAGGGGCTTTCGGCCGGCGTTATGTTAAGCGGGCGGATCGTGGAAGAGAAACTTCTTCGCGGGGAGAGGACCATGAGGCGGACGATCGTCGTTACGATGCTGGCAGGCCTCGTCCTGCTCGCCGGCTGCAAGCCGAAGCACCCGGCCGAGATAAGCGCCGACCCGTCCTTCGACATCAACGACGTCGAGGGTATCCTGGTGGCGCCGACGATCTCCTCGATCACCGAGGGAGAGGACCCCGACCGCGAATCGGAACGGATCGTCAATACGGTGCTGCGCGATCTGATCGTCTCGCGCGACGACCTCGTCATCGTCGCCGGGGAAAAGCTCCGCATCGCCCTTCACCGGTACGGGCTGGAGGAGAACTGGGAGCGGTTCGAGTCGCAGTGGGCGTCCACGCACACGGTGGACGCAGATCTGCTCCGCGCGATCGAGAAGGACCTGAACGTCGACCTCATCCTGCTGCCGCACGTCTACCTGTGGTTCAAGGACGAGGCGGACTACCGGGAATCGGGAACCGCGTCGACGACGCAGGTCGGCGTCACGCTCTCCCTCGTCGATCCCGCCACCGGGACGATTCTCTGGGAGGCGACGGACGAGAATTACAAGGAAGCGATCCGGACCGAGGGGGAGCGGGTAACCGCCTCCTCCGGCGGGTGGGACCGGCGTATCGAGGGCCGGACCGCCACCGGGCGCGACATGTACGCCGCGCCGCCCTTCGAGGACGTCGCGATTCTCGTCGTCGAGGTGCTCGTGAACTCGATCCCGCGAAAGGGCGCGTTCGGGCAGTGACCGACGAGGCGTTCATGGACGAGGCGCTCCGCGAGGCGGAGCGCGCCCTCGCGGCGGGCGAGGTGCCCGTCGGCGCCGTCATCGCGCGCGGGGGCGTCATCGTCGGGCGCGGCCACAACGAGGTCGAGAGCCGCGGCGTCGCAACGGCGCACGCCGAGATGATCGCTCTCGAGCGAGCGGCGCGCCTGATCGGCGACTGGCGGATGGACGGCTGCACGGCCTTCGTGACGGTCGAGCCATGCCACATGTGCCTCGGCGCCTTCTACCTGTCGCGCCTGCCGAGAATCGTCTTCGGCGCGCGGCAGCCCCGTTCCGGGGCATGCGGCTCGGTCGACCGGTTTCACGAGTCGGGTCTGCTCGGCCACCGGCTCGAGGTGACCGGCGGCGTGCGGGAGACGGAGAGCGCGGCGCTGATGCAGCGTTTCTTCGAGGAGCTGCGCAGGAAGGTCTGACGAGCGGAGAGATGCGAGAGCTGGCTGAATCGGCACGATTGGAAATCGTGTGTGGGGGTAACTCCACCGAGGGTTCGAATCCCTCTCTCTCCGCCATACTGGGAACGACGTCCGCGGCCGGGCGCCGCGGCGTGACGATAGACGGAGAGATGCCGGAGCTGGTTGAACGGGACGGTCTCGAAAACCGTTGAGCAGGTAACTGCTCCGAGGGTTCGAATCCCTCTCTCTCCGCCAGGAAAAAAGATGTTGCCCGGCCGCCCCCGGTCGGGTACATACGGATAGACGCGTGGGGATGTAGCTCAGCTGGGAGAGCACCTCGTTCGCAACGAGGGGGTCGTCGGTTCGAATCCGATCATCTCCACCATTTTTTCTGGAGGTCGTGCTAGGCGGGGAGCCAGCGGTGCCCTGTACCCGCAATCCGCTTCAGCGGGGCCGAATTCCCGTGTGAGGGGGCACGCTCTCCGAGCGATCGGTGGCGGGAAGTGGCGTCGATGGCCAGGTCCCGCGCAATGGGAACCTGTGAATCCCGTCAGGACCGGGAGGTAGCAGCGGTAAGCAGTCATTCCCATGTGCCGCGGATCAACCTGGCCGGAGCCAACCCCGTCGCAAGAGCCGGGGACGTCCCTCGAGCCCGGGTGCACGATCTCCGTTGACCCCTGCCCGCGGCGGTGACCCGATGTCCTACCTCGTGCTCGCCAGGAAATGGCGCCCCCAGACCTTCGCCGACGTCGTGGGCCAGGACCACGTCGTCCGCACGCTCGAGAAGGCCGTCGAGAAGGGGCGGCTGGCGCACGCCTACCTCTTCGCCGGACCCCGCGGTTGCGGGAAGACGACGACGGCCAGGCTTCTTTCCAAGGTGATCAACTGCGAGAACCCCGCGGGGAACGAGCCCTGCAACGCCTGCCCGTCCTGCGAGGCGGTGGCCGCGGGGCGGCACCTCGACGTCATCGAGATCGACGGCGCGTCGAACCGGGGGATCGACGAGATCCGCGACCTGCGCGAGAAGATCGGGTACGCCCCGTCGCAGGGGAAGAGCAAGATCTACATCATCGACGAGGTCCACATGCTCACCCAGCAGGCGTTCAACGCCCTGCTGAAGACCCTCGAGGAGCCCCCGCCGCACGTCTACCTCGTCTTCGCGACGACCGAGCCGCACAAGGTGCCGGCGACGATCCTGTCCCGGTGCCAGCGGTTCAACTTCAAGCGGCTCGAGCTCGGCGAGATCCGCGGGCAGCTCGAGAAGATCTGCCGGCTCGAGAAGATCGCCTACGCCGAGGACGCGCTGCTCATGATCGCGCGCCGCGCAGAGGGAAGCCTCCGCGACGCGGAGAGCCTCATGGACCAGTGCATCTCCGCGTCGGAGGGCGAGATCGACCTGCCGCTCGTCAAGAGGATACTCGGGCTCGTCGACTCGGCGCTCGTCTTCCGCCTGCTCCGCGCAGTCGCAGCGCACGACCAAGCGGGCGCGCTCGACACGGTGGACGGCGTCGTCGCGGGCGGGCTCGATCTCGAGGAGTTCTTCCTCGCCTGGATCGAGGGGCTGCGCAACCTCATGGTCCTCGCCGCCTCGGGCGGGAAGCGTGTCGAGTGGCTCGATCTCACCGACGCGGAGGCGGCGGAACTCGCCGAGATCGGCGGGGTTTTCCGCATCGAGGATCTCCTCTTCCTCTTCCGCTCGGCGAGCCGTGCATTCCGCGATTTCAAGGGGGCGTCTCAGCCGCGGTATTTGATCGAGGCGGCCGTCGCCGAGGCGGCCTCGTGGGAATCGGCCGTGGAGCTCGGCGATCTCATCGCCCGCCTCGACCGTGTCGGCGGGGGCGAAACCGGCGGCGGCGCGACCGCCGGCAAGGAGCCGGCCCGGCGCGCCGCGCCGCGGGCCGCCGGACGAAACGGATCGGCCGCGACGGGGACCGCGGCCGGGGCGGACGCCCCCGGGCGGCCGGCCGCGTCCCGCGGCGAACGGGACGCGGAACGGGCGGCGGCGGAATCCGCCGGTCGCGCGGACGAGGCGGAGACGGCCGAAACAGACGATGCGGACACGCCGAGCGATGCGGACACGCCTGCGCCGCCGCCGCGCGCGGGCGCGGCTTCGCTCGCCGGCACGGACGGCCCGCTCGGCGGGCCGAAGGAATGGGAACGGTTTCTCGCACAGGTGCGCGAGGCCAAGCTCACCCTCGGCATCTGGCTCGGCTCGGCCGAGGTCCTCGGCGTCGAGGGAAACCGGCTTCGTCTCGGGTTCGGTCCCCAGCACCGTTTCGCGCGGGAGATGATTCGCGAGGAGAAGAACAAGCGCATCATCGAGAGTCACCTCGAGAGGTTCTTCGGCAAGGCCCTCGTCGTCGAGGCGGGCGAGGCCGCCGCCGGCGGCCCGGCGGCGGCGGGGGGACCAGGCGCGGCGGCGGAGCCGGGACTCGATCTCTCCGGGGAATCGCCGATGCTCGGGC
Organism: Candidatus Krumholzibacteriota bacterium; assembly: GCA_016931295.1. NCBI lineage: Bacteria > Candidatus Krumholzibacteriota > Candidatus Krumholzibacteriota bacterium. The sequence continues at coordinate 26,815 of JAFGEZ010000023.1, read as the reverse complement.
GTCTCGTCGAGGAGTTCGATGGCAGAATAGTTACCGATGACGGCGATGACAGGAGGGCAGGGGAATGAAGAACCTCGGCAAGCTCATGAAACAGGCGCAGCAGGTCCAGGCGCGAATGGCCGAGATGCAGGCGCAACTGGCGGAACGGCGGATCGAGGCCTCGGCCGGCGGCGGCATGGTCACCGTGGTCATGAGCGGCGCCCACGAGATCGTCTCGGTGTCGATCGATCCGGAAGTGGTTGATCGCGAAGACGTTGAGATGCTCGAGGATCTCGTCGCGGCGGCCGTGAACGAGGCGCGGCGCCGTGTCGACGAGATGGTCCGGGATGAGATGGCCCAGCTCACCGGCGGGATGCCTTTGCCCGGTCTCTTCACCTGATCGATCCGCCGGCCGCCTCTTTCCCCGCCCCGCCGCTTCCCGAACGACGAATAAGGCAAGATTCTTGCTATCGACAAGGAGAGTGAGATGTACGAAGGTCTCCCGCCGCTCCGGGCGCTGATCGACCGGTTCCGCGCCTTGCCCGGTATCGGCGAGAAAACGGCTCGCAGACTTGCGTTTGCGATTCTCGAGATGGACACCGAGGAGGTCCGCCGGTTTGCCGAAGCACTCCTGCAGGTCAAGGAACGGATCGGATTCTGCACGCGTTGCGGAAACCTCGCGGACGGAGAGCTCTGCTCGATCTGCCGCGATCCCGGCCGAATCGAGGGCATCCTCTGCGTCGTTGAACGGCCCGGTGACCTTTACTTTCTTGAGAATTCCGGCCAGTACCGGGGCCGCTACCATGTTCTCCACGGGGTTCTTTCACCCCTTGATGGAGTTGGACCCGAGGATCTGAACCTCCCGGGTCTCGAGAAACGCGTGCGGGACGAAGGGATCAGTGAAGTCATCGTGGCGACGAATCCGAACGTCGAGGGAGACACGACATCGCTGTACATATCGCGCATGCTCGACGGGACGGGCGTGACGGTCACCCGGCCGGCGCGCGGCCTTCCACTGGGCTCCTCGCTCGAGTTCGTTGACACGGGCACGATCACCAAGGCCCTTGAAGGGCGGGAACGGATCTAGCCCATCCCGGGAGGGACGGAAGCGATGGTCAGGACGAACTGGAAAGTCTTCGAAGAGGATTACTGGGCGATCAATACGACCCTCCAGGAACTGCTCAAGAATTCGAACGCGCGGAGCATCCTGCTCCTCGACAAGACCGGCCAGATGATCTCGAACGTCGGGGACGAGCCGCATTTCGACCTCCATTCCTTCGCCTCGCTCTGCGCGGCGGATTTCGAGGCGAACGCGCAGCTGGCGAACCTGATCGGCGAGCAGGACTTCTCGACGCTCTACCACCAGGGAAGCAACGAGAGCATGTATCTCGCCCGCGTCGCGGGAAACATCATCCTCGTGATCCTCTTCGACAAGAAGACGACGCTCGGGCTCGTGCGGTTGCGCGCGAAGAAGGCCGTCGACAACCTCGACACCGTTCTTCGCAGGCTCTTCGACAAGCTCGAGTACGAGAACGAGGAACTGAGCGAGTTCGACGAGGAATTCGCCGCCGAGGCGGATCTCGAGATCGACAGTCTCTTTTCGGACTAGGGGGGGACGGCATTGTCGCTGATCAACTATTCATCGCGCGAGATCAACGTCAAGATCGTCTACTACGGCCCCGGGCTGTGCGGCAAGACGACGAACATCCAGTACATCTACGAGAAGGTCTCGCCGGACACGAAGGGCAAGCTGATCACGCTCGCCACCGAGATGGACCGCACCCTCTTCTTCGACTTCCTTCCCCTCGAGCTGGGGACGGTCAAGGGGTTCAAGACGCGGTTCCACCTCTACACGGTTCCCGGACAGGTCTACTACGACGCGAGCCGGAAGCTGATCCTCCGCGGCGTCGACGGCGTCGTCTTCGTTGCCGATTCTCAGAACAGCCGCTACGACGCGAACATCGAGAGTCTCTACAACCTGCACGAGAATCTCGCCGAATACAGCGTGAAGCTCGACGAGGTGCCCTACGCGATCCAGTACAACAAGCGGGATCTGCCCGACGTGATCTCGGTCGACGATCTCCAGCAGGAGCTCAATCCCCGGGGCTATCCCGCCTTCGAGGCGGTCGCCGTGAGTGGCGTCGGCGTCTTCGACACCCTGAAATCGGTGGCCAAGGCGGTCCTGCGCAACCTCTCCTGACGACAGCGAAATCCCTTGCCCTCCGGAACGACGCGGTGTAGCGTATCGTCATGTCGAAACGGAGGATACTGTACGTCGAACAGAACGTCGACGGCACCGTCGGCGGGTCCTATTTCACCCTCCTCGACATCGTGCGCGCGATCGACCGCGACCGGTTCGAGCCGGTCGTTCTCTTCCACCGGGACAATCCGGTCCGGCCCCGCTTCGACGAGGAGTGCCGCACGATCGTCTGGCGGCCGCCGGCGGGGCGCCTGGCCGGCCTTCTCGGGCGCGCGCGCCTCGTTTGCCGCGAGCGCGCCGCGATCGTCCATCTCAACAACGACGTGACGACGGGGCCGGAGTGGATATGGGCCTCCCGCCTCGCCGGCGTCCCCTGCGTCTCCCACCAGCGGGGGCGCGCGCGCCTCACGCGGCGCTCGCGATTCCACGCGCGGCAACTCGACGCGGTCGTGGCGATCGCCGAATTCCTCGCCCGCGAGCTCCGCGAACAGGGGATCGCCGGAGAACGCATCGCGACGATCCACGACGGGATCGATCCCCGGCGCGTCCGGGGTGGCGCGACGCGCGGCCGCGGCGAGACGCGGGCCTCGCTCGGGATCGATCCGGAGAGGCCCCTCGTCGGGATGGTGGGAAACATCAAGCCGTGGAAGGGGCAACACGTTCTCGCGAAGGCGTTGCCCGCGATCGCCGAGGCCGTGCCGGACGTCGCCTGCGTCTTTCTCGGGGAGACCTCTCCGGCGCGTCCCCGGGAGGAGGCCTATCTCGGCGAGGTCCGCCGGGCGATCGGGGAGGCGGGCCTCGAAGACCGGACGGTCTTCGCCGGTTTCCGGACCGACGCGCACGACGTCATACGCGCGCTCGACCTCCTCGTCCACGCCTCGATCGAGCCCGAGCCGCTCGGCCGCGTCATCCTCGAGGGGATGGTCCTCGGGACGCCGGTCGTCGCCTCGGCCGCCGGCGGGCCCCTCGAGATCGTTGAGACGGGCGTCTCCGGGATCCTCGTGCCCCCCGGCGACGATACGGCGCTCGCCGCCGCGGCCGTCGCCCTTCTCCTCGATCCTGCCGGCCGGGCGGCGATGACGGACGCCGCGAGGCGGCGGATCGACGAATGTTTCCTCCTCGCCGACCGTATCGACGATCTCGAGGACGTCTACGAACGCATCGCGCGCGCGCGCGCGTGAAATCCCTTGCCCCGGGCGCCCACCGAACGTATCCTCTCCCCTGGTCACCCGGTCGACGGATCGAAAGGGAACATCGTGAAACGCTTCTTCGTGACGCTCGTCGGTTCGTGCCTGTACACGGGCTTCTTTCCCGTCGCCCCGGCGACGGTCGCATCCTTCGCGTGGGTCGTCGCCTGGCTCTTTCTGCCCGGCGGGCACTGGCTGTCGCACCCGGTGGCGCTCGGCGTCATGCTGCCCGTGGCCATCCTTCTCGCCGGCGAGATGGAAAGCTGGTACGGGAAGGACGCCTCCCGGATCGTCGTCGACGAGTTCGTCGGGATGCAGGCGACCTTCCTGCTCGTCGAGCCGTCGCTGGCCGTCGGGATCGCCGGGTTCCTTTTCTTCCGGTTCTTCGACATCGCGAAGCCCTTTCCCGTCCGCCGCGCCGAGGGAGCCGGGGGCGGGCTCGGCGTCGTCCTCGACGATCTGCTCGCCGGGCTCTACGCGCGCGCGGTCCTCGCGCTGCTCGTCCCGTACCTGAACTCTCTGCCGTGACCGGCCCCGTGCCGGCGAGGAACGGATGAAGAGACGGATCGAACTGATCGCCGTCGGCGGCGAGCTCCTTTCGGGGCGGGTCGCCGACACCAACACGGCCCATATCGCCCGCAAACTCGGCGCGCTCGGCCTCGAGCCCGAGCAAATCACCGTCCTCCCCGACGACGTCGCCGCCGTGACGGCCTTTCTCCGCGGGGCGATCCGCCGCGGGGGCGTGGTGATCGTCACCGGCGGACTCGGCTCCACCGGGGACGACGTGACCCGGGCGGCGGCCGTCGCCGCCCTCGGCGGAAGGACGGAGACGCTGCCGGAGGCACTCGAGGCGATCCGCCTGCGCTTCGCCTCGTTCGGCCGAAAGATGCCCCCGGGGTACGGGGCGATGGCGACGGTGCCCGCGGGCGCGCTCCTCATACCCAACACGGTCGGGGCGGCCCCCGGGCTCGATGTGGCGGGAAAGGGGTTCCGGCTCTTTTTGCTGCCCGGGCCGCCCGCCGAGATGCGGCCGATGTTCCGCTCATGCGTCGAACCGGCGCTGGCAGGGCTCGCCGGCCCCCCGCGGACCGTGCTCAGGACGGCCGGAATCTCCGAGTCGGCGCTCGAGGATCGTCTCGCCGCCGCACTCGGCCGCCTGCCCGGCGAACTGGGCGTCATCTCGGGCGAGCGCGGCGTCGATCTCTACCTGCCAGCGGGAAACGCCGAACTCGAGGCATCGATCCGCGGCCTTCTCGGCGACCTCCTCTACGCCGAGGGGGAGACGCGGCTCGAGGAGACGATCGTCGCCGCCCTCGTCGGCCGGGGCGAGACCCTCGCCGTCGCCGAATCGCTCACCGGCGGGCTCGTGGCCTCGGCGATCGTCTCGGTTCCCGGCGCGAGCGCGTGTTTCCTCGAGGGTTTCGTGACGTACGGCGACGAAGCGAAACAGGCGCGGCTCGGCGTGCGCCCCGAGACGATCGCCGCCCACGGCGCGGTGAGCCGCCCGACGGCGCTCGAGATGGCCGCCGGCGCGTGCCGCACCGCCGGCGCCGACCGGGCGATCGCCACCACGGGGATCGCCGGACCGACGGGGGCACGGCTGGGCAAACCGGTCGGTCTCGTCTTCGTCGCGGTCGACGGTCCCTCGGGAACCCGCTGCCGGCGCCTCCGCTTTTCCGGCGACCGCGACCTCGTCCGGCGGCGGGCGTGCGCCGCCGCGCTCGATCTCTTGCGTCTCGATCTCGCCGGGGCGGCCGCCGGTTTCGACGAAGGCGGGGAAAAGTCATGAGGGTCGTACTGGCGGGCTGTCCCCAGTCGGGGAAGAGCACCCTCTTCTCGGCGATCAGCGGGTTGCCCCCCGCCGCGCCCGGCGATCCCTCGGCGCACGGCGCGATCGTCCCCGTTCCCGACGAGCGCGTGACCTGGCTCACCTCCCTCTACGAGCCGCGGAAGGTCACCCTGGCGACGATCGACTGTCTCGACATCCCCGGGCTCGACTTCTCCGACGAGACGGGGCGCGCGCTCGCGCGGCGCCTGCTCGACAACGTCCGGACGGCCGACATGTTCGTCCTCGTCATCGGCGCCTTCGGGGAGGGGGCCGGCGCGGCGCGGGAACTCCGCGACCTGCGCGCCGAGTTCCTGCTCGCCGATCTCGAGACGGTCGCCGTCCGGATCGAGCGGCTCGGCGAGAAGCAGGGGAAGCCGCACTGGCGCCGCGAGCGCGACGGAGCCGAGCTCGAGCTCCAGCTCCGGTTGCAGGAGGTGCTCGAGCAGGAGCGGCCCGCAGCCGAGGCGATCCGCACAGAGGAGGAGGCATCGATCGTCCGGCAGCTCCATCTCCTCACGATGAAGCCGGTCGCCGTCGTCCTCAACGTCGACGAGGGAACCGGGGATCCCGGAGACGACGAGGCGATCGAAGCGGAGGCGGGGGAGGCGCCCGTCGTGTGCCTCTCGGCGCTCCTCGAGCGGGAGATCGCCGAGCTTCCCGAAGAGGAGCGGGCGGACTTCATGGCGGCGCTCGGCATCGAGACGCCCGCCGCGGCGCGGTTCGTGCGCGTCTGCTACGAGGCCCTCGGGCTCGTCTCCTTCCTCACGGTGGGTTCCGACGAGGTGCGGGCCTGGCCGATTCCGCGGGGAACGACCGCCGTCGAGGCGGCCGGGCGCATCCACAGCGATATCCGCCGCGGATTCATCAGGGCGGAGACGATCTCCTACGCGGCCCTGCGCGAACTGGGGAGCGAGAAGGCGGTGCGCGCCGCCGGCCGCGCGCGGCTCGAGGGAAAGCAGTACATCGTCCAGGACGGCGACATCATCTCGTTCCGGTTCAATGTGTGACGGAACGACCGGGAGGTTTCGATGCGGCTCTTCTTCGCCGTGCCGGTGCCGGCCGATGTCCGACGGCTCGTGGCGGCCGCCGTCCGGGCCTGCCCGGCGGAGGATCGGCCGTGGCGATGGATCGCGGCCGACAACTTCCATCTCACGCTGAAGTTCCTCGGCGAGACCGACGACGGGCGGGTCGATCTCCTCGTCGATGCGGCGGCGCGCGCGGTCGCGGGCGCCGGTCCCTTCTCCGTGCGCTACGGAGCCTTCCACGCCTTTCCGTCCCTCGCCAGGCCCCGGGTTCTCGTCTACGAGGTGGCGGAGGGGGCGGAAACGCTCGGCCTACTGGCCAACAGGATCGACGAGGCCGTCGAGCCGCTCGGCTTCGAGCGCGAACGCCGGCCGTTCCGCGCGCACCTCACCGTCGCGCGCGTCCGCCGGCAGCCGTCGCCGGAGACGATCGCCGCCCTCGGCCGGATGCCAGGCCTTCCCCCGGCGGCGGCGCACGCCGTCGACCGGGCGCTGCTGATGCAAAGCAGGCTCGGGCGGGGCGGGGCCGTCTACGAGGAGATCGCCTCCCTGCCGCTCGGGGAAACGGGGTGAAAATGGATTGCGCCGCCCCGGCGGGGATGATATAACAGACGGGTTGCAACGCGGGGACGGGCGGAGGCGTGCCGTCCGTGTCATCACGAGCGATCTGCGCAGAACCGCGGAAGAGGCGGCGACTGCCGCGCACGCACCGACAGCAGGCGCAGGTTGGGAGGTCGGAGATGAAAAAGGGCAAGGAGAAGGGCACGGATCGGGCGGTCGAGAAGGGCAAGGCGATCGATCTCGCCGTCGACCAGATCGAGAAGCAGTTCGGCAAGGGGTCGATCATGCGGCTCGGCTCGGAGGGCGCCACCCTCCCGATCGAGAGCATTCCGACCGGGAGTCTCGCCCTCGACATCGCCCTCGGCATCGGCGGCGTGCCCCGCGGGCGCATCGTCGAGATCTACGGCCCGGAGGGATCGGGCAAGACCACCCTGACCTGCTCGATCATCGCGAACGCGCAGCTCACCGGCGGCGTCTGCGCCTTCATCGACGCCGAGCACGCCCTCGACATCGGGTACGCGCGGAAGATCGGCGTCGACGTGGACAACGTCCTCATCTCGCAGCCCGACACGGGCGAACAGGCCCTCGAGATCGCCGAGGTCCTCATACGGAGCGGCGCGATCGACGTCATCGTTGTCGACTCGGTCGCCGCCCTCGTCCCGCAGGCCGAGATCGAGGGGCAGATGGGGGATTCGCACGTCGGGCTCCAGGCCCGGCTGATGAGCCAGGCGCTCCGCAAGATCGCCGGGGCCGTCTCGAAATCGAATACGTGCATGATCTTCACGAACCAGATCCGGATGAAGATCGGCGTCCTCTACGGCAACCCCGAGACGACGACGGGGGGGAACGCGCTGAAGTTCTACGCGACGGTCCGCATGGACATCCGCCGCATCGGCCAGGTCAAGGACCGCGAGCAGGTGGTGGGAAACCTCACGCGCGTGAAGGTCGTCAAGAACAAGGCCGCCCCTCCCTTCCGCCAGGCGGAGTTCGAGATCATCTACGGCGAGGGGATCAGCCTCGAGGGCGATCTCATCGAGCTCGGCGTTTCCACGGACATCGTCTCCAGGACGGGATCCTGGTTCTCGTACGGTGACGTCCGGCTCGGCCAGGGCAAGGACAACGCCCGCATGTTCCTGCGCGAGAATCCCGATCTCCGAAGCGAGCTCGAAACGCGCGTCCGCGAGCATTACGGCCTCGCGGCCGCCGCGGCAATTCCCGCCGGCGGGAAGGCGTGATGTGACGGTCGACGAGGTCGCGGCGGTCCGGCGGCGGGGCGGGCGGGTCCGCGAGGTCGTCACCACCGGCGGGCGGTCCTACCTCGTGGCCGAACTTCCCGGCATGGGACCCCTGCTCGTCGTCGGCGCGCCGATCGGCGAGGCGGAAGAGCGACTGTTGACGGGAGAGGCGGCCTCGGCCGCCGCCCGGGACATCGCCCAGCGGCTTCTCGCGGTGCGGGACCGCTCCGAGGGGGAGATCCGCGCGGGGCTCGCCTCCCGCGGCGTCTCCTCGCCGGCGGCGATCGAGGAGACGCTCTGCTGGCTGCGCGAACGCGGGCTCGTCGACGACCGGCGGCTCGCCCTCGAGACGGCGCGGTATCTTTCCGGGCGGAAGCTCGACGGCCCGGGGAAGATCAGGGCGCGCCTCCGCCGGGCGAGGGTCGACGACGCGGCGATCGATGCCGCGATCGAAGCCCTGCCCCGCGGGTGGCAGCTCGAGGCCGCGGAGACACTCGCCCGCTCGCGGATCGCCGGGCCGGCGGATCGCCGGACCGTGCGGCGCGTGAGCGGCCTCCTCTCGCGGCGCGGCTACGGCGGGGGCATCGTCGGTGAAATCTGTTCGAGGATCATGCGCGGGGAACTGAAAGAGACGAACGATGAACGCTGACATCACGACGGCACACCGTATCAGGCGGGCTTTCATCGAATTCTTCCGGGAACGGGGACACACCGAGGCGCCGAGCGCGCCCCTCGTTCCCCGCGGCGATCCGACCCTCCTCTTCACGTCGGCGGGGATGGTCCAGTTCAAGGAATACTACCTCCAGCCGGAGAACCTTCCGTACTCGCGGGCGACGAGCGTCCAGAAGTGCCTCCGCGCGGGCGACCTCGAGAACATCGGGCGCACCGTCCGCCATCATACCTTCTTCGAGATGCTCGGCAATTTCTCCTTCGGCGACTACTTCAAGCGGGAGGCGATCCGCTGGGCGTGGGAATTCGTCACGGATCTCCTCGACCTGCCCGTCGACAGGCTCTCGGTCTCCGTCTTCGAGGACGACGACGAGGCCGAGACGATCTGGCTCGAGGAAACAGGGATCCCGCGCGAACGGATCGTCAGGCTCGGCCGCGACGACAACTTCTGGGGCCCCGTCGGTCCGACGGGCGTCTGCGGACCCTGCTCGGAGATCTATTTCGACACGGGCCCCGCGCGGGGATGCGGCCGGGTTGAATGCGCGCCGGGTTGCGACTGCGACCGCTACCTCGAGTTCTGGAACCTCGTCTTCCCCCAGTTCTTCCTCGAGGAGAACGGCACGTATCGTCCCCTCGAGAAGCCGGGGATCGACACGGGGCTCGGGCTCGAACGCCTCGCGATGATCATGCAGGGGGTCGAGGACAATTTCCACACCGACCTCTTCGAACCGATCATCGACGCGCTCGCCGCCCGCCTGCCGGAAAGGACGGCGATCGGCAAGGAGGAGCGGATGGCCCTCAACATGGTGGCCGATCACGCGCGCGCCCTCACCTTCACGATCGCCGAGGGCGTCTATCCGTCGAACGAGGGGCGCGGCTATCTCCTGCGCCGGCTTCTTCGCCGGGCCATCACGCGGTTCTACTCGTTCGGCGTCGCCGAGCCCTTCCTTTACGAGATCGTCGCCACCGTCACCGCCGTCATGGCGGAGGATTATCCCGAACTCGTCGAGCGCGAGAACGACGTGGCGATGATCGTCCGGGCGGAGGAGGAGAGCTTCTTCCGCACCCTCGAGGAGGGACGCGGGCGATTCGCGGCGATCGTCGAGGAGATCGGGTCGGGAGGTTCCGGGAAGATCGACGGCGAGCGTGCCTTTCTCCTCTACGACACGTACGGGCTCCCCATCGAACTGACGCGGGCGATGGCCGCGGAACGCGGGCTCGGGGTCGACGAGGAGGGCTTCGAGCGGGCGATGGAGGAACAGCGGCGGCGGGCGCAGGAAGGAAGCGCCTTTTCCGGCGGCGGCGCGCAACAGGTGACGATGACGGAGGTCTCGGAGGGCGAGTCCTCGATCTTCGTCGGCTACGAGCGGATGGAGGGGGAGGCGGCGGTGCGCCGGTTCCGCCTCGTCGAGAAGTCGTCGCGTCCCGACGTCGACTGGGAAAACGAATCGGGGCCCGCGGCGGAGGTCGTCATCGACCGCACGCCCTTCTACGCAACGTCGGGCGGGCAGGCGGCCGACCGCGGGTCGATCGACGTCGACGGCCGCCCGTTTGTCGTCCGGGACGTCTTCAAGCGCGGCGGCGAGATCGTCCATCTCGTCGAGCCACCGGCCGGGGCCGACGCCGGCGCCGAACTCGCGGCGGCCGCCGCGGTGGCCGTCAAAATCGACGACGAACGGCGGATGGACACCGCGCGCAATCACACGGCGACCCACCTCCTCCACGCGGCGCTCCGGGAGATCGTCGGCCGGCACGTCAAGCAGGCGGGTTCCCTCGTCGACGACGAGCGCCTGCGCTTCGATTTCAACCATTTCCAGGCCGTCGGGCACGGTGAGCGCCGGCGGATCGAGGAACGGGTCAACGAATTGGTGCGCGAGGCGATCGACGTGCGCACCGAGCTGATGGATTACCGCCGCGCGATCGAGACCGGCGCGACGGCCCTCTTCGACGAGAAGTACGGAGACAGCGTCCGCGTCGTCAGGATCGGCGACGTCTCGGTCGAGCTCTGCGGCGGCACCCACGTGAGCAACACGGGAAAGATCGGCGCCTTCCTCGTCGTCGCGGAGAGCAGCGTGGCGGCCGGCGTGCGGCGGATCGAGGCCCTCACTGGCCGCGCGGCGATCGCGCACGCCCGCGAGGCGATCGAGCGCGGCGAGGAGATCGGCCTCCTGCTCAAGGTCGGCCCGGGCGAGGCGGCCCGGCGGATCGAGAGCCTGATTGCCGAGATCGACGAGATGCGGCGACGCGTCCGCAGGCTCGAGAGCGGCGAGGTCGGCGGGGAGCTGGACCGGCTGATCGGCGGCGGACGGCTCGTCGCCGGCGTGCTCGCCGTCGCCGGGCGGATACCGGTCGACGGGATCCCCGCCCTGCGCAACCAGGCCGACGTCTTCCGCGGCAGGGTCGATTCCGGGGTGGCCGTCCTCTCGGCCCCGGTCAAGGAGAAGATGCAGTTCGTCGTCGCGGTCACCGACGACCTTCCCGGGCGCGGACTCGCCGCGGACAGGCTCGTTCGCGAACTCGGCCCCGTCGCCGGCGGCGGGGGCGGAGGCAGGGGACACCTCGCCCAACTGGGCACGAAGGACATGGACAGCGAGGCGAAGATCTACGACGCCCTGCCGGCCGTCATCGAGCGGCTGTTGACCTGACCGGCCCTGCGCCGGGGGATGGAGGATGCCGTGCGTGCACGATTCATCGCGACGATCCTCGTGACGGCGCTCCTCGCCGGACCGGTCTTCCCGCAGGAGCGAGAGAACCGGGTTCGCGAGACGGCGGATGCGTTGAACGAGGAGACGAAGAACGCGAGGGCGGTCTCCACCGCCGTTCCGACGACGCCCCTCCTCGAGCGGGCCGTCGATCCCGACCTCTACGTGCTGGGGCCGTACGACCGCCTCGTCATCCACCTGATCGGCACCGAGACCCGCTCCTTCACCCTGCCCGTCCTTCCCGAGGGGGACGTCCTCATTCCCGGCATGGGGGCGATCAGGGCCGACGGCTCGACGCTGAGCGATTTCCGCCGGCGTCTCCTCGTCGAGGTCGACCGCTACTTCAAGAACGTCCGGCTCTTCTGCTTTCTCGAGACGCCGCGCCTCTTCCGCGTCTTCGTCACCGGCGAGGTCGAGTCCCCCGGCGCGGTCGACGTGTCGGCCGTCGAGCGCGTCTCCGACGCGATCGAGAAGGCGGGCGGTCTCAACAAGATCGGCTCGTCGCGTTTCGTTTTGCTCGACCGCGGGGAAGAGCAGCGCCGGATCGATCTCTTCCGATTCATCGTCAGGGGGGAGTTCGAGAGCAATCCCTTCCTCGAGAGCGGCGACCGCATCCACGTTCCCGCCGGCGAACTGCACGCCCTGATCACGGGCCGCGTGCGCAAGCAGGGGATGTACGAGTTCGCCGCGGGCGAATCGGTCGCCGACCTCATCGAACTCGCCGGCGGCCTGACGAGCGACGCCATCGCCGACACCATCCTCCTCACCCGTTTCGACGGCCGGGGAGACTTCGAGACGTTGCGGCTGCCGGCCTCCCGGCTCGATACGCCGCTTCAGGATCTCGACGAGATCGCGATCGGCGACGCGCTCCTCGACGGCCGGCGCGTCTTCGTCACGGGGGCGGTGAGCCGGACGGGACGCTACTGGCTCGGCCCCGGCGACGGCGTGCGGGAGCTCCTCGCGCGCGCCGGGCGGCTCGAGGATCTCGCCGATCCCGTCAGGATCGTCGTCGAGCGGCGCAACGGAGAGATCCTGCGGTTCAGCCCGGACGGCAGCGACGGGGATATCGATCTCGCCGACGGGGATATCGTCAACATTCCGCCGATCGACAGGACGGTGACCGTGGGCGGCGAGGTGCAGCTCCCCGGCGTCTTCGAGTACCGCAACGACTGGACGGTCGCGCGCTACGTGGGACTCGCCGGCGGTCCGACGAGGGAAGGGAGCGTCGACCGCGTCATCATCTACGGCGCCGACGGCGGACAACGCCCGGCCGGCCGGGACGACGAGGTGAACCGGGGCGACGTGATCATCGTCAAGCGTTCGCGCAGCCGGCTCTTCGCCGACCTCTTCAAGGGGATCGTCACGCTCGGGACGGTCGTGATCTCCATCGTCGTGCTGACGAAATGAGGAAGCGCATGGCACCCGACGACGCCCGCATCGACCGTGTCGGAACCGAGCTCCGCGCCCTTCGCGACCTGCTGGATCGCCTCGATCGCCCGCTCTGCGGCACGCTCGTCGAGATCTCCTCGCGGATCGCCGCCGCGATCATCGCCGGCGGCGTCGTCTTCACCTGCGGCAACGGGGGCAGCGCCGCCGACGCGCAGCACATCGCCGGCGAGCTCGTCGGATATTTCCGCAGCAAGAACCGGCCGGGATACCGCGCCCTCGCCCTCACGACGAACAGCTCGATCGTCACGGCCATCGCCAACGACGACTCCTTCGACGAGATCTTCTCGCGGCAGCTCGCGAGCCTCGGCCGACCGGGAGACGTCCTCCTCGCCCTCTCGACGAGCGGGAAGAGCCCGAACGTGCTTCTGGCCGTCGAGACGGCGCGGGCGATGGGCGTCGAGACCTTCGCCTTCCTCGGGAAGGGGGGCGGAGCGATCGCCGGGGTGAGCGATCTCGCCGTCGTCGTCCCGCACGACGATTTCGCCCGGATACAGGAAGTCCACATGACGATGGGGCACATCCTCTGCGGCCTCGTCGAAGAGATGGTCGGCGGCGCCGGTGCCCAGCCCGCCTGATGGAGGATGCGCGTGCGCGTCCTGTTCCTCACGAAGTACACCGCCGCGGGGCCGAGCAGCCGGTATCGCGTCTACCAGTACATCCCGCATCTCGAGCGGGCGGGCGTCGTCTGCGAGACGGCGCCGCTCTTCGACGATCGCTGGCTGGCGGCGCTCTACGGTGAGCGGCGGCGGCCGGCCGCCGCCGGCGCCCTTCTCCGCCGGCTCGGCGCGGTCGCCGGGGCCCGGCGCCGGGACGTCGTCTTCGTCCAGAAGGAACTGGCTCCCTGGATGCCCCCCCTGCTCGAGTGGGCGCTCCGGCGTTCCGGCGCGCGGGTCGTCTACGACATCGACGACGCCATCTGGCTTCCTTACGCCTCGTCGAGGCGCCGCATCGTACGCGCGCTCCTCGGCGACAAGATCCGGCGCGCCATCGCCGGAAGCTGCGCCGTCCTCGCCGGGAACGCCTTTCTCGCCGAGTACGCCCGGGCGCACAATCCCGAGACGATCCTCGTTCCCACCGTCGTCGACGTAGACCGGTACCGACCCGCCGCCCCGACGGAAGCGACGCCCCTCGTCGGCTGGATCGGCTCGCCTGAGACGGCCCCCTTCCTCGACGGCGTCGTGGATGCGTTGCGGGCGGCGGCGGCGATCCGCCCCTTCCGGCTTCTCGTCATCGGGGCGCCGGGATTCGCCGCGCCGGGGCTCGACGTCGAGGCGGTTTCCTGGAGCGAGGAGCGGGAGGCAGCCGAGCTCGCCCGTTGCTCGGTGGGGATCATGCCGCTGCCCGACACGCCGTGGGCCCGGGGGAAATGCGGGCTCAAGCTGCTGCAGTACCTCGCCGCGGGACTCCCCGTCGTCTCCTCGCCGCACGGCGGCGCCGCGGACATCCTCGAGGACGGGGTCGACGGCCTCATCGCCCGCGACGGCCGCGGGTGGACGGAGGGGCTCGTGCAAATCCTCGGCGATGCCGACCTCGCGCGGCGGATCGGCCGGGCGGGGCGCCAAACCGTCGAGACCCGTTTCAGCCTCGGCGTCTGGGCGCCGCGGATGCTCGCCGTCCTCGAGACGGTCGCCGCGGGAGGGAGGGTGAGCGGGCTCTCATGGTGAGGATCTGCCAGCTCTGCGCCGTCGATTTCACCGCCTGGCACCTGCTGCGCCCCCTCGGGCTCGCCTGCCGGGCGGCGGGATGGGAGACGACCTTCTGCTGCTCGCCGGGCGAGGAACTCGACCGACTCGCCGGCGAGGGCTTCCGGACGGCCCCCGTGCCGATCGAACGGTCGTACCATCCCGGCCGCCACTTGGTGAGCGTCGCACGTCTCGTCCGGCTCTTCCGCCGGGAGCGCTTCGACGTGGTGCACGCGCACACCCCCGTCGCCGGTCTCCTCGGGCGGGTGGCGGCCCGCCTCGCCGGCGTGCCCCGCGTCGTCTACACGGCGCACGGCTTCTATTTCCACGAGGGGATGCGCCCGCCGGTGAAGCGGATCTTCGTCGAACTCGAGCGGTTCGGCGGGCGCCTGAGCGATCTCGTCTTCGTCCAGAGCGAGGAGGACTGGCGGGAGGCGCTCGCGATGCGCATCGCCCCGCCGGACCAACTCGTGCACATCGGCAACGGCGTCGACCCCGACACGTTCGAACGGAACCGGTGGCGAAAGGAAGCGGCCGGCATCCGCCGCCGGCTGTCTTCCGGGGCGGGCCCCGTCGTCGGTTTCGTCGGACGGCTCGTTCGCGAGAAGGGCGTGGTGGAGTTCGTCCGGGCCGCGGCCGCGGTCGCCGCACGTCGGCCGGAGGCGGTCTTCGTGATGATCGGCGCTCCCCTCGAGAGCGACCGCGACGGGTGCGTGCGCGAGATCGAGGAACTGCGGCGTTCGCTCGGACTCGGCGAACAACTCGTTTTCGCCGGCTACCGGCGCGACGTGCCCGCGTTCCTGGCGGCCCTCGATCTCTTCGTCCTCCCCTCGCATCGCGAGGGGATGCCGCGCGCCCTGCTCGAGGCGATGGCCACCGCGCTCCCGGTCGTCGCCACCGACATACGCGGCTGCAGGGAGGAGGTGGTCGACGGCGAGACGGGGCTCCTCGTCCCCGTTCGCGATCCGACCGCGCTCGCCTCGGCGATCGGCCTTCTCCTCGACGACCCGGAAAGACGACGGCGATACGGCGACGCCGGCAGGAGACGCGTGCTCGACCGGTTCGACGAGCGCCGGATCGTCGCCCTGCAGGTCGAGAGAATCGGCAGGCTGCTCGCCTGAAAACGCGCCTTGTGGGGGCGTGCCCCGTCCGCTATCATCCGGTGAGTTGTCACGCACCGACCCGGAGGATGCCGCATGGCCTCGACCGGCCTCTTTCTTTTCGCCTTCGCGCTCTCCTACTTCTTCACGGGGGGCATGCTGCGCTGGTCTCTCCGGCGGCGCCTCCTCGACGTGCCGAACGACCGCTCGTCCCATACCGTGCCACGACCGCGTCTCGGCGGCGCCGCCATCGTCGCCGCATCGCTCGTCGGGATCGCCGTGCTCGTCGTCGCCGGCCGCCGGCCCTTCGGCCTCGCCGGCGTGACGGCGGGCGTCCTGGGCGGCGGGCTGCTCATCGCGGTGGTCGGGCTCGTCGACGATCTCCGCGGACTCGACGCCCGGGTCAAGCTCGTCGCGCAGATCGCCGCCGCGACGATCTGCGTGCTCACGGGGACGGTCCTCGGGGAGCTTCGACTGCCGCTGGTCGGCGCCTTCTCCCTCGGTGTGTTCGCCGCGCCGGTGACGATCGTCTGGATCGTCGGGCTCGTCAACTTCTACAACTTCATCGACGGGATCGACGGCCTCGCGGCGGGCGTGGGGATGATCGCATCGATATTCCTCGCGGTCATCCTCTCCTTCGCGGGCGCTCCGGCGCTCGGCGCCGTCTACGCGATCGTCGCGGGGAGCTGTTTCGGCTTCCTCCGGTACAACTTTCCGCCGGCGAGGATCTTCATGGGGGACACGGGATCGACCTTCATCGGCTTTTTCTTCGCCGTCCTCGCCGTCGCGGGGGAGGGCAGCGGCACGCCCCTCTTCATCACCGTCCTGCTCCTCGGCGGCGTTCTCGGCGACGCCGCGCTGACCCTCGGGCGCCGTCTTCTGCAGCACGAGCGCATCTTCACCCCGCACCGGACCCACTACTACCAGCGGTTCACCTCGCTGGGCCTCTCGCACAAGCAGGTGACCCTCATCGAGTATCTCTTCGCCGGGCTCCTCGGCGTGAGCGCGCTCTTCTACCTGAGGGGTGAAACGGTCTTCGTCACCGTCTTCTCGATTCTCTGGTCGGGCTTCTTCCTCTGGGCGCTCGTCAAGGTGCGGTCGATGGAGCGGGGAAACCGTCCATTCTGGGAAGGACGGATTCTCGCCATCGCGGTCGGTGACGTCTTCTTCGTCGCCGTCTCCTACGTCCTCTCCTACTACCTGCGGCTCAATTTCCGTTTTCCCGAGGCGGAGACGGGATCGATGCTCGCCTCGCTCCCGATCGTCGTCGTCATCCGCACAGCCGTCTTCGCCTGGTACGGGCTCTACCGCAGCGTCTGGCGCTACACGACATTCGACGATCTGATGCGCGTGGTGAAGGCCGTGTCGATCGGTTCGGCCGTGATGATCGTCTCCTTCACGCTCCTTTTCCGGTTCGAGGCCTTTCCGCGCTCGGTCTTCATCATCGACTGGTTCATTCTCACCGTCTTCCTCGCCGGATCCAGGATCGCCACGCGGTGGTTCCACGAGCTTCCCGCGCACGAGGACATCGGCGCGCGGCGGGTCGTGATCGGGGGGACGGGACACATCGCCGAGGCGATCCTCCACCGCGTGAAGAAGTCGGGGGGGATGCGCCCCGTGGGATTCCTCGACGACCGGACGGGGATGCACGGCCGGACGATCCACGGGATCGAGGTGCTCGGCTCGCTCGCCGAGGTCGACCGTCTCGCAGCCGACGGGCGCATCGAGGAGATCATACTCACCGCCTCGCTCCTCGACCGGTTCCCGCCCGAGCGGCGCGCGCGTCTCGAGGAGGCGGGCGTCGCCGTGCGGATCGTGAGCGATCCCGACGAGATCGACGGTCCCGCGCCGCCGGGGAGGCGGCCGGGCGCCGGCGGGCCGGTGACGGTCATGCTCGAGGAGATCCGTCGCCGGATCGACGCGGGGGACGACGAGGGCGCCGTCGCGGCCGCCGTCCGGCTGGCGGCCCTCGCGGAACGGGAGAAGGATGCATAGGGTCGGTTCGCTTTCAATCCTGCCGTACGGATTCACGGGGATCTTCGTCTTCTGCTCGACCTTCACGATCGCCGGGTCGCAGACGGCCCTCGGTCTCGCCGTCCTCTCCTGGTGCGTTCTCGCGGCGCTGCGCCGCGTTCCGCCGCCCCGGCGGACCGGGCTCGAGTATCCCCTGCTCGTCTTCGTCCTCGTCTCGATCGTCGCCGCGCTCGCCGGCGAACGGCCGGCCGAGGGTCTCGGCAACCTCAGGAATCTCCTCCTCGCATCCATCCCCTTCGTCGTCGCCTGGACGGCGACCGACCGGCGGCGCATGGGCGGGCTCTACGCCGTCCTTCTCGTCTCCGGCGCGGCATCGGCGGCGTACGGCATCGCCGTGTTCCTCCTCCACCGGGGCGAGGGGACGCTCGGACGGACGCCCGGGCCCTTCTCGACGGCGATGACCTACGGGGGGATCCTCCTGCTCTTCGTCTCGGTCTTCGCGGCGGTCGGTATCGGCCCGGGCGTGTCGCGGCGCCTGCGCGCGGCATCGCTCGCCGGGGCGGCGCTCGCCGCGGTCGCCCTCTTCTTCTCCTTCACCAGGAGCGCCTGGATCGGGTGCGTCGTCTCGCTGGCCGTGTCCTTCTCCGTCATGCGCCGCCGGCTGCTCGTTCCCGCCCTCCTCCTGCTCGTCGTCGTCCTGCTGCTTCTTCCCGCCCCGTACCGGGCGCGCGTGACGAGCATCTGGGACCCGGACCAGCACGCGAACCGCCAGCGGATCGAGCTGTTGCGCGGCGGCCTCGGGATCGTGCGCGATCATCCCGTGCTCGGCGTCGGCACGATGGACCTCGCCGACGTCTACCGCCGGTACAAGCCCCCCGGGGCAATCCACGTCCACGGGCACATGCACAACATCTTCCTCCAGGTGGCCGTGACGCGGGGGATCGTCGGTCTCGCCGCCTTCTGTTGGCTGCTCGTCGCCCTGTTCCGTCTCGCGGCGGGAAACCTTCGCCTCGACCTGCCGTCGCCCGAACGGGCGTGGACGGTCGGAACGATCGGCGCACTCTCCGGCTTCGTCGTCGACGGCCTCTTCGACTGGACCTTCGGCGACGCCGAGATCGTGGCCTTCCTCTGGGCGATCGTCGGCGCCGCGGCGGCAATCCGCCTCGTCTACGGCGGCAAGCCGGGCCCGTCGCGGGAGACGGGCGGCGAAATGTGGTATACTGACCGGAAACGCGCAACGCGGGAGCGGACATGAAGACTCTCTGGTACATCCTCGTCTCGATGCGTCCCAAGCAGTGGACGAAGAACCTCGTGCTCTTCGCCGGGGTGGTCTTCTCGAAGGGATTCCTCGATCCGGAGCTCATACGGAGGAGCTTCGGCGGTTTCGTCGTCTTCTGCATCCTGTCGGGCGCGGTCTACATCCTCAACGACATCATCGATCGCCGGCGGGACGAGGAGCACCCGGCGAAGCGCAACCGGCCGATCTCCTCGGGAGTTCTCGGGCCGGGGGCCGCCGGCGTCGCCGCGACCGTCCTCTTCGGCGCCGGGCTCGGGGCCGCCTCCTTCGCCGGCGTCGAGTTCCTGCTCTTCGCCGCCGCCTTCGCCGCCGTGAACGCGGCCTACTCGCTCCGCCTCCGCGAGGTGGTCATTCTCGACGTCATCGCCATCTCCTTCTCCTTCCTGATCCGCGCGGGGGCCGGCGTCGCCGTCCTGCACGCCGAGGTGCCCGATCTCGAGTTCTCTCCCTGGCTGTGGATCTGCACGCTGTTCCTCTCGCTCTTCCTCGCCATCTGCAAGCGGAGAAACGAATTCTACGCGCTCGACAGCGCGGGTCTCCATCGCCGCGTCCTCGAGGATTACTCGGTGCGCCTGCTCGACCAGCTCGTCGGCATCGCCGCGACGGCGACGATCGTCTCCTATTCGATCTACACGGTCTGGCCGGCGACGGTCGAGAAGTTCGACACCACGGCGCTGGTCTTCACGATTCCCATCGTCGTCTTCGGCATCATGCGGTATCTCTACCTCGTCTACAACCGACACGAGGGAGGCGACCCCTCCGGGGTGCTCCTCACCGAGCCGGGGATCATCGCCGGGGTCTTCTTGTGGTTCGTCGCCGTGGTGCTGATCCTGGCGCGCAACTGACAACCCGAAAGGAGCAACGTGTCTTCCACGGTATCGGTAATCAGAACGACGCCCGAATCGGTCGTCGACGACGTCCATCGGGCGATGGACGCGGCGGGGGCCGACCGGTTCCTGACCGCCGAGCGCGAGCTGATGCTCAAGCTCAACCTCTCGTGGACGAAATATTTCCCCGCCTGTTCGAGCCAGCCGTGGCAGCTCGAGGGCGTCTGCCGCGACCTGCTCGAGCACCGGGGGTACCGGCCGGAGCAGATCCTGCCGATCGAGAACAAGACGGTCGTGACCAATCCCCGCAAGGGGGCGAAGAACAACCTCTGGTCGCCGATCCTCGAACGGTTCGGGCTTCCCTTCATCCCGCTCACCGAGGTCGAGTGGACGGTCCACGAGTTCCGCTCCGAGCTCCTCAAGCTGAACGAGATCTTCCCCGAGGGGATCGAGATCCCGAAGATGTTCCTCGGCAAGGACATCCTGCATCTCCCCACGGTCAAGACGCACGGGCATTCCACGACCACCGGCGCGATCAAGAACGCCTTCGGGGGGCTGCTCAAGGAGGTCCGGCACTACGCCCACAAGTACATCCACGAGGTCCTCGTCGATCTCATGCTCATGCAGCGCGAGCTCCATCCGAACGTCTTCGCCGTCATGGACGGCACGGTCTGCGGCGACGGGGCGGGACCGCGCACGATGGACCCGGTCGTCGGAGACCTCATCCTCGCCTCCGGCGATTCCGTCGCGATCGACGCCGTCGCGGCCAGGATCATGGGTTTCGACCCGATGTCGATCGACTACATCCGCTGGGCCACCGAACGGGGCCTCGGCGAGGGACGGATCGAACAACTCGAGATCGTCGGCGAGGACATCGAGAAACTGGATTTCCACTTCCAAACGAAACGCAGTTTCGTCATCTGGGGCGACCAGATGCTCCGCAAGGGGCCCCTGCGCTTCCTCGAGACGATCGCCCTGCATTCGCCCCTCGTCGTCTGGGCGCCGGCCGCCTCCAACTTCTACCACGATCTCCTCTGGTATCCGACGATCGGCCGGCGCAAGATCCGTCGGTTCCGCGCGACGAAGTGGGGCCGTCTCTGGGAGACCTACCGGGACGGATCGCGGGGGTGACCGGCATGGCGGCCACGGTCCGGTGCGCGGCGAAACTGAACCTCTATCTCGAGGTGCTCGGGCCGAGGCCGGACGGCTATCACGACATCCTCACCTTCTTCCAGCCCGTCGACCTGCGCGACGAGATCGTCATCGAGAGGCGGTCGTCGGGGATCGATCTCGCGGGAAACGACCCTTCGATCCCCTGGGACGAGTCGAATCTCTGCCATCGCGCCGCGGCACTGATTCTCGACGCCGCCGGCCGGCCGGGGGGAGTCGCCATCGAGGTCCACAAGCGCATTCCGGCCGGTGCCGGTCTCGGCGGGGGGAGCAGCGACGCGGCGGGGGTGCTGGCGGGGATCGATCATCTCTACGGGCTCGGTCTCGGCGAGGACGCGCTCGCCTCGCTGGCGCTGCAAATCGGGAGCGACGCGCCCTTCTTCGTCAGGCGGCGGCCGGCGATCGGCCGGGGGCGGGGGGAGGAACTGGAGCCCGTCGCGGGACTCCGCGGGGGATGGTTCGTCGTCGCGAAACCCCCCGAAAGCGTCTCGACGGCGGCGGCCTACGCGGCGCTTGATTTTCTGTTGACAACCGAAAAGCGTAAGGCTAAACTGTCCAAGTTGTTGGAGGGATTGGAGGCATATCCGGACGACTCGCTGGACACATTCAACAGCTTCGAACGCGCCGTTGCACGCGACCATCCCGGGGTCGGGCGCGTGCTCCGTGCGATGCGGGACTCCGGACCGGATCTGTGCTCCCTCAGCGGGAGCGGATCGGCCTGCTTCGCTCTCTACCGGGAAGAGGACCGGGCCCGACGCATGCGGGACGGGTTGCGCGGCGAAGGGTTATTCGCGGAAATCACGAGGCCGATCGACGAGGCCATGACCATTCTCCACACGGAGTGATGTTCACTCAGGGGGGGCCACATGGAGATCACCGAGATACGGATATCGTTGCGTGAAGACAACAAGCTCAAGGCCTTTGCCAGCATTACCCTGGACAATTGCTTCGTGATACGCGGTCTGAAGATCATCGAGGGCGCGAAGGGGGTCTTCGTCGCGATGCCGAGCCGCAAACGCCCCGACGGCACCTACCAGGACGTCGCCCACCCGATCAACAACGACACGCGCGGCTGGATGGAAAGCCAGATCGTCGAGGCCTACGAGCGGGAACGCGCCCGGGTCGAGGCGGAGGCGGGGATCGAGATCGCGGGAGACTGAGCGGACGACGATAACAATTGGGGCGTCGTCAAGTGGCAAGACACAGGACTTTGGATCCTGCATCGGAGGTTCGAATCCTCCCGCCCCAGCCATCATACCGCCCGTGACCAGGCCGGTCATTTTTTTTTGAGAGCAGAGGAGTGGTGCAATGGACAGGCTGAAGCTCATTTCAGGAAACGCGAACAACGCGCTTTCCGTCAAGATCGCCGAATACCTCGGGATGAAGCTCTGCAAGGTCCAGGTCGGCCGCTTCTCGGACGGCGAGATCAGCGTCCGCATCGACGAGAACATCCGGGGCACCGACGTCTTCATCATCCAGCCGACCTGTCCGCCCGCCGAGAACCTGCTCGAACTGCTCGTCATGGCGGACGCCTGCTCGCGGGCCTCCGCCAAGCGGATCACGACGGTGATCCCCTATTACGGCTATGCCCGCCAGGACCGCAAGGACCAGCCCCGCGTGCCGATCACCGCGAAGCTCATGGCGAATCTCATCACGGTCACCGGCGTGCAGCGGGTTTTGGCACTCGAGCTCCACGCGGCCCAGATCCAGGGATTTTTCGATATCCAGGTCGACAATCTTTTTGCGGCCCCCGTGATGTACGACTATATTAGGGGCAAGCAATTCAAGAACCTCACCATCGTCTCCCCCGACGTCGGCGGAATCAAGATGGGGCGGGCGTTCGCCAAGCGCATGAACGCCAGGCTCGCCATCGTGGACAAGCGGCGAACGACGGCCGACAAGTCGGAGCTGATGAACATCATCGGTGAGGTGGCCGGGAGCGATATCATCATTCTCGACGATATCATCTCCACCGCCGGCACGATCACGCAGGCCGCCGAGGCGCTCAAGAATGCGGGGGCGGGGAAGATCCTGGCCATGGCGACGCATCCGGTCTTCTCGGGGACTGCCCTCGATCGGCTGGAAGCGTCCTGCATCGAGGAAGTGATCGTCACGAACTCGATACCGTTCGCCGGTCACGACCGGTGCGGGAAGGTGCGGATCCTCGACGTATCGCCGCTTCTCGGCGAGGCGATCAGGCGGATCCACAACGAGGAATCGGTAAGCAATCTGTTCATCTAGCCTGGAGGCGACCATGCAGGAGATCGTATTGAAGGCCCGCGTCCGCGAGGCGGGGGGCACGAAGGCGGCGCAGCAACTTCGCGGCGGGGGAGAGGTGCCGGCGGTCCTGTACGGGCACGACAAGGAATCCGTGCCGATGGCTGTCTCCGCCGGCGATCTGTCGCATGTCCTGCATCACGCCAAGAGCGAGCACATCATTCTCACCCTCGAGGTGGACGGTCTCGACGAATCGGGCACGATGACCTTGATCCGCGAGGTCCAGCATCATCCCGTCTCCGGCGAGATCTGCCACGTCGACTTCCAGCGGATCGCCTTCGGCGAGATGGTGAAGGTCGGCGTGCCGGTGCGGCTCGTCGGAACGGCCATCGGCGTGAAGGAGTTCGGCGGCATCCTCGATCACGGCATCCGCGAGGTGATGGTGAAGACCATTCCCCGCTCGATCCCCGAGGCGATCGAGGTGGACATCTCCGATCTGATGATCGGGCAGTCGATTCACGTGGGCGACGTCGTCGCCGCCTACGGGGACCTCGAATTCCTCGACGACGAATCGGTGACCCTGGCCCACGTCTCTCCGCCGAAGAAGCGCGAGCTCACGCCCGAGGAGGAGGAGGCCGAAGCGGCCGCCGCCGCCGTCGAGGCAGCGGCGGAAGAGGGCGCCGAGGAGTCCGGCGGCGGGGAGTGATCCGGTCTTCCCATGTCGGCGATCTCGCTCGTCTGCGGTCTCGGTAACCCGGGAGACGAATACCGCCTCACGAGGCACAATCTCGGTTTCATGGTGCTCGATCGCCTCGCCGAGCGGCGCCGCCTCGAGTGGCGGCGGGCGCCGGGGCCGGCGCTCGAGACGGCCGTCCGGATGGGCGGCCGCATCGTGCGCCTCCTCAAGCCCCAGACCATGATGAACCTCTCCGGGCGGGCCCTCGCCTCCCTGGGCGGCGCCGACCACCGCTCGATCCTCGTCGTCTGCGACGACATCAATCTCCCGCTCGGTCTCGTCCGTTTCCGTCTCCGCGGCGGCAGCGGGGGGCACCGCGGGCTCGAATCGATCGTCGGGGCGCTCGGCGACGAGAACTGGCCGCGGCTCCGTCTCGGCGTCGGCTCGCCGCCGTCGGCGGACCGGTGGAGCGACTGGGTGCTCGAGCCCTTTCCCGCCGAGGACGAGCCGGCAGTCGACCGGATGATCGACGAGGCGGTCGCCGGCCTGGAACTGGCCGTGCGGCGCGGCCTCGATGCGGCGATGCAGGCACACAACCGCCGCGCCGGCGAAGCGGCGGACGGGGAAAACCCCGCTTGACCGGCCCGGAGACGTGTGATATATTGGCCCGTACCGTCCGGCGAGGCCGGATAGAAATCATCCCTACCTTCCGCACGGGACGGAAGGTCGAACGAGTCCGAAGGGAGGTCCCATCACATGAGAACGTACGAGTGTGTGTACATACTCGATGCGTCCCTCGACGATTCCACGATCAAGGAGAAATCGAAACGTTTCGGCGAGATCATCGCGTCGCGCGGCGGCGAGGTGACAGGCGTCGATCCGTGGGGCAAGCGGAAGCTCGCCTATCCGATCAAGAAGCGTCACGAGGGAACGTACACCCTGCTCAGATTCACGGGTGACAATGACATCCTGGCCGAGTTGAACCGCGTATTCCGGTTCGACGACGCCGTCCTCAGGCACATGATCATCGTCGACGACCATCCGCGCCCCGCGGCGGCGGAGGCTCCGGCGACCGAGACCGCGGAGGAGTGACGAGATGGCCGGAAAGACAGTAGCGAAACGCAAGAAGAAGAAGGAAAAGAAGACGACCAACAAACCGTGTCGCTTCTGCGTCGACAAGATCAACATCGACTACAAGAACGAGATGCTGCTCAGGCGCTTCATCACGGACCGGGGGAAGATCACCCCTCGCCGCATCACGGGCACCTGCGCGAAGCACCAGCGCGAGCTGGCCCAGGCGATCAAGCGGGCCCGGATGATCGCCCTGATCCCGTTCGTCAAGATCTACTACCGCTAGGGGGGTGAGGGCATGGAGATCATTCTGAGGGAGACAATCGACGGGCTCGGCGAGCGGGGCGACCTGGTCAGGGTCAAGGACGGCTACGCGCGGAACTACCTGCTGCCGAAGAAGCTCGCCGTGCCGGCGACGGCGGCGAGCCGCAAGGTGATCGAGGAGGAATCCCGCCTCCGCACGAAGCGCGACGAGCAGCTTCGCCGGAGTGTCGAGTCCCTCGCCGGGAAGATGAAGGACCTCTCCTGCACGATCGTCGTACAGGCGGGCGAGGAAGACAAGCTCTACGGCTCCGTCACGGCGCACAACATCGCCGAGGCGATCGCCCTGCAGGGCTTCGAGGTGGACCACCGCATGGTCGTGCTCGAGGAGCCGATCAAGACCCTCGGCGTCTATTCCGTTCCGGTCCGTCTCCACCGCGAGGTCGAGGTGCCGGTCAAGATCTGGGTGGTGAAGGAATAGCGGATCGTCCGAAAAGGAGGCCCGGCCATCGATATTCCGGAAAAGATATTCAGGGAGTATGACATACGCGGTGTCGTCGGGGAGGATCTCGACGAGGATCGCGTACGGACGCTCGGCGCGGCGATCGCCGCGACCTTCGTCCGCGACGGTATCGACCGGACCGTCGTCGGCCGGGACAACCGCACCCACAGCGACAGCTTCTTCGAGGCGCTCTCCGCGGGGCTGCGGGGCGGTGGCGTGGGCGTCGTCGACATCGGCACCGTTCCGACGCCCGTCTTCTATTTCGCGTCGCGACGCCACGGCTTCATCGGCGGCGTCATGATCACGGCGAGCCACAATCCCGGCGAGTTCAACGGGTTCAAGGTCCTCCGCGGCGAGGGGACGATCTACGGGAAGGACATCCACGAGCTGTGGGAGCTTTCCCGCGGACCGCTCGAGCGGGAAAAGACCGCCGGACTCGAGAGGATGGACGTCCTCGACGACTACGTCGATCACGTGGCCGGAGGCATCCGGCTCGAGCGTCCGGTGCGGTTCGCCGCCGACGGGGGGAACGGCACGAGCGGCATCGTCGCCGGCGCCCTCTTCGAGCGCCTCGGCTGCGCGCCGGCCATGCTCTTCATGGAGCCGGACGGCCGGTATCCCAACCATCATCCCGACCCGACCGTCGAGGAGAACCTCCTCGACCTGCGCGCGGTCGTCGAGAAGAACAAACTCGAGCTCGGCGTCGGTTTCGACGGCGACTCGGATCGCATCGGCGTCATCGACGACCAGGGAACGATCCTCTGGGGGGATCGCCTGCTCGCCCTCTTCGCGCGGAACGTCCTCGAGGCGAATCCCGGCGCGGCGGTCATCTTCGAGGTCAAGTGCTCGGAGAGCCTCGGCGAGGATATCCTCCGCCACGGCGGCAGGCCGATCATGTGGAAGACGGGGCACTCACTGATCAAGAAGAAGATGCGCGACGAGAAGGCGCTCCTCGCCGGCGAGATGAGCGGCCACATCTTCTTCGCCGACCGGTACTTCGGGTACGACGACGCGATCTACGCGGCCTGCCGGCTGCTCGAGATCGTCTCGGCCGCCGACCGGCCGCTCAGCGAGCTCCTCGCCGACCTGCCCGTTCTGGTGAGCACGCCGGAGATCCGGATCGCCTGCGAGGACGAGCGGAAGTTCGACGTCGTCGCCGCCGTGCGCGACCGGTTCCGCACGACGCACGAGGTGATCGACATCGAC
>JAFGEZ010000022.1 GCA_016931295.1 Candidatus Krumholzibacteriota bacterium | reverse complement strand
GTTCACGAGGAGATTGACGAGCACCTGTTCGATCTTCTGCGCGTTCCCGGTGAAGGTCGGGATGTCGGCGCCGAGATCGAGCTCGATCTCGGCCTTCTGGTGCACCTGGTTGTGCACGAGGCGGGCGCTCGCCTCGACGAGCGTGTTGATGTCGACCGTGTCGACGAGCAGTCCCTCGTCCTTGCGCACGAAGGTCCGGAGCCCCTCGACGATCGCCTTGATGCGTTCCGAGCCGTGCGCCATGTCGTCGACGAGCGTCATGATGTGCTCGCGAAAGAACCCGTACTGGAGCCTGGCGATCTTCAGCTCGGGGTGGGTTCGCTGGTAGTCGTCGACGATCGGGAGCATGTCGTCGAGCGCCTGCTTGATGATCTTGATGTTGCCGCGGATGAACTGGTTCGGATTGTTGATCTCGTGGCCGATCCCGCTGACGAGCTGGCCGAGGGAGGCGAGCTTGTCCGCCTGCTGGAGCTGCTGGTCGTAGGTGTGCTCGAGCGTCACGTCGCGATAGAACTCGAGGATGCCGTCGACCTCCCCCTCCTCGCTGTAGACGACCGGGAGCGCATGCACCTGGAGGAAACGGTCTTCGTGCTTCATCGTGAGGGTCAGGGGCGTCTTCTCGCTGAGGATACGGGCGAGCCGGCAGTTCTCGCAGGGCTTGTCGCGGCCGAAGAACCCCTCGTAGCAGGTGACGCCGGGCGTCACGTCCTCCCGGTTCGTCATCACGACCCGCCGGTTCCGATCGATGAGGACGACCTCGTCCGGGATCGCCTTGAACATCGTCTCGAGCTGGACCTTCGACTCCTCCCAGCCCCGGTTCACCCGGTTGATGTAGGAATCGACGATCTCGAGCTTCCGTCGCTGCCCGTCGAGCTCGATCGTCTTGGACGCGATCTCGGAGGTCAGCTCCTCGAGACGCCGGCTGTACTCGGCCTCCTCCTCCTGCTTCAGCACGAGGCGTTCCTTGAGCTCCTTGCGCTCGAGTGCGAGGTTGAGGATCCTCGCGATCTCGTCGAGCATCTTCTGCTCCTCGGGGAGGAGCTCGTGATCATCGTCGTGGTAGCCGACGCGGATCTCGCCCTTGTCCTGCCCGCCGACGACGAGGCGCACGGAGATGTAGTTGCCGGAGGAGGGCTTCTGCCCGTATTCCGTCCCCTGGTAGGCCGAGTAGACGACCGTCTCGTCGGGAAAGAGCATCCCCGGGGAGAGGAACTCGGGCAGTCGCGTGAAGAATTCGTGTATCGAGGAGGAGACGTCGATGAACTCGGCGACGTCGTAGAGGCAGGAGAGCTCCTTGACCCGCTCGTTCTTCTCCCATTCGGCGTCGGCGTGGAGCCCCTCGAGCCGCTTGCCGAAGAAGACGAAATCGATCCCGGCCTCGCCCTCGGTCATCCCCGCCTTCAGGGGGATGGAAACGGCGCTCTCGCCCGCGGGGGATATGACGGCGATGCCGCGATGTCCCCCGCGCGCCTGGGCCATCGCCGAGCGGACGGTGTCCAGCGAGGCGGGCGTCAGGATCTCCCCGATACCGCGGCCCTCGAGCGGGGCGCCGCCGGGATTCACGTCCCGTTCGAGCAGCGGGCTCGCGTGGAGGATCTTCTCCTGCTCGTCGAAGACGAGCAGGTAGTCGAAGTTGCTCTCCATGAACCTGAAGAAGCTGGGTATCCTGAGCATGCGAGCCCCCTTCGTCCGGGCCCCCGGAACGGGCCGGGCGCCGGTGTCGATCCGGTCACCGCACCCGGTAGCGCTGCGTCCCGACCTCCCTGATCTCCCGCTTGTAGTTTTCCGCGTGCGTGACGGGAGGCTGTATCGCGGGGGATTCGACCTCCGCGGCGACCCCGACGAGACGCGCCCCGCCGGGGGCCGTCCTCGCCTCTCCCGTATTCCAGTAGAAGGCCGCGAGGCCGTCCAGGTTCGCGGCGACGGCGCGTCGGAGTCCGCCGGCGTCGCCGCCGTCGATCCCGATGCCGAATTCCGCCGCGAGGCCGCCGAGGATCTCGCGGCCCGAGACGCCCGCGGGCGGTTCGACCGCGCGGGCGTATTCGACGACCCGCCCCTCGAAGTTGCATCGCGTCCCCGCCGTCTCCAGGCAGGTGGACCCGGGAAGGACCACGTCGGCCGAACTCGTCGTCTCGGTCTCGGTCCAGTCCATCGCGGCGAGGAACTCGACGTTCCGCAGCCATGCGCCGGTCTTGTCCCAGGCCAGCGGGTCCTCGCCGATGACGAAGGCCGCCCTGATCAGGCCGTCGTCGAGACGCCGCCTGAGATCGGCGTGGCTCCGCGCCCCGGCGAGGTTTGCCGGACTGGGGACGCGTCCCGCGGCGAAGGCCGGGTCGGCTCCCGCCACCTCGAGGGCCGCGCTGTTCGCGATGTTCCGCGGCAGCAGCAGGTCGGCCCTGGCGCCGGCGGCGCGGAGCAAGACGACGAGGTTGGCGAGCGCGGCCATGTCGCCCGTCGCCGCGTCCTGCGTCCGGTCGGGGCTGTGCACGAAGACGATCCGTTTCGCCGCAGCGATGAGTCCGGCCGCCCGGCGGATCCGTTCCTCGTCGACGCCGGACATCGATGCCGCCCCGGCGGCGTCCGCGGCTTTCTCGAGGAGATCCTTCGCGCCGGGAAGCTTCCCGACGACGTCGGCGGCGATGTGCCCCTCGTCGATCAGGACGCGGGCGACCCCGCTCCAGAGGATCGCGGCGCGGCCGCGCATCGGATCGAGCGCGAGAGTCGAGAGGATCTGGTCCGCCGGATCGAGCGTCGAGTTGGCGACGATCATGCCCGCGCCCCGCCTGACCGCGTCGATGACGTCGACGGCGAGGACCAGGTGGTCCGACTCCATCGACGTGTTGTTGCAGACGACGAGATCGGCGTCGGCGAGGCAGGACCGGTCGGCCGTGGACGCGGTGAATCCGAATGACGCGTCGAGCGCGCCCGCCTCGTTGCCCGTCCCGATGATCGAGAGGGATGCGACGTTGTTCGTGCCCAGCCCCTCGCGGGCGATCCGCCCCGCGAGGTAGAGTTCCTCGCTGGTCAGCTCGGGCGAGACGAAGACGGCCACGGCATCCGCGCCCCCGGCGGCGACGGCGGCGCGCATCCCGGCGACGATCCTGCGATGGGCGTCGCAGGTCTCCACCGCGCGCCGCCCGGAGCCGTCGCGGATCCCCGCGGCGGCGATGCGGGCGCGCTTGACGAAGAGCTCGTGCCCGAACCGCCCGTAGCGGCAGAGGTACTCGCCCGGCGTCCCGGACGGCCCGATGTAATACCGCCCGTCGCCGAACCGCTTCACCGTGATCGGGCAGGCGAGCGAACAGAATCCGCAGTGCGTGGGCACATCCACGGTGGCGAGCGAGGCGCGACCGGCGAAGGGATACTTGACGGTGAGCGCCCCCGTCGGGCAGGCGTCCACGCAGTTGCCGCAGCTCACGCAGCTCGTCTCGACGAGCGGGTCGTTCATCGCGGGCCGCATCTCCGTGCGGAATCCGCGGTTGACGAGGCCGATGGCCGAGATCGGCAAAACGCGCGCGCAGGTGCGGATGCACCGCGAGCAGAGGACGCACTTGTTCGGGTCGTAGACGATGTACGGATGCCGCTCGTCCACCTTGTGCTTGCGCACGTATCCCTTGTACTTCTCCATGTCGACGCCGTACTCCTCGGCGTAGAGGCGGAGCGAGCAATCCTCGAACCGCACGCAGCCGCAGGAGAGGCAGCGGGCCGTCTCGTGGACGTTGTCCTCGTACTCGAAGCCCGTCGCCACCTCCGTGAAGGAGCCGCGGCGGTTTTCGACGTCGATCAGGTGAACCTCGTGGCGCGGGCTCTCGGGCACCTCGCCGAGCTCGGCCGTGCCGGGCTTGCTCCAGAATTCCTTGCGCACCACGAACGGTCCGGCGGCCGGCTTCTCGCCGGTCAGGAAGGCGTGGATCGCCCTCGCGGCGCGCTGGCCGTCGCGGATCGCGTCGATGACGACCGTCGGCCCGTCGTCGGCGGCGTCCCCGCCGGCGAAGACGCCGTCGACGCTCGTCTTCATCGTCGCCGTGTCCACGACGAAGGTCTTCCATCTCGTCAGTTCCGGGCCGTCGCCGTCGCCGGCGAGGCCGTCCATGACGGTGTCCTGCCCGATCGCCGCGACGGCGAGCTGGCAGGGCTGGTCGAACTCGGATCCCTCGATCGGCACGGGACGGCGGCGGCCGGAGTCGTCCGGCTCGCCGAGCTTCATCCGCCGGCATCGGAGCGCCTTGAGACGGCCCTTCTCGGCGACGATCCCGATCGGAGCGGCGAGCTCGAGTATCTCGATGCCCTCGTCGATCGCGTCCTCGATCTCCATCGCGTCGGCGGGCATCTCGGCCTTCGTGCGGCGATAGAGGATGATCACCTTGTCGGCGCCGCATCGCCAGGCGGTCCGGGCCACGTCCATGGCGGTGTTGCCGCCGCCGACCACCACGACCGTCCCCGCGACGGGGGAGGGGTCGTCGGCCTTCTCGACGAGGAAATCCACGCCGGAGACGACGCCCTCGGTCTCGAACTCCCCCTCGACGCGCATCGGCTTGCCCGTCCAGGCGCCGTTGGCGACGAAGACGGCGTCGTGCTTCCGCCTGAGCTCCTCCATCGTGACGTCTTTCCCGACGCGCACGTTGTATTTGATCTCCGCGCCGGCGCGGCAGATGTAATCGACCTCGTTGTCGATGACGTCGTCGGGGAGCCGGTAGGTGGGGATCCCGTAGCGGAGCATGCCGCCCGAGCGGGGCATCGCCTCGTACATGACGGCACGGTGTCCCCTGCGGCCGAGGAACCACGCGGCGGTGAGCCCCGCGGGCCCGGCGCCGACGATCCCGACCGTCTTGCCCGTGTCGGGCTCCCGGGCCGGGTCGGCGTCGTAGATGCCCGGCGTGTCGGTGACATGCCGCTTGATCGCGTTGATGCCGACGGCGCGGTCGACGTCCTCGCGCCGGCAGACGACCTCGCACTTGCGCACGCAGACGCGCCCGCAGACGGCCGGAAGCGGGTTGGCCTCGCGGATGAGATCGACGGCCTTCTTCGGAAGCCCCATCGCCGAGAGGGCGATGTAGCCCTGGGCGTCGACGTTCGCCGGGCATCCCTCCATGCAGGGAGAGACGCAGTCGGCGTAGTGATTGGAGAGCAGCAGCTCCAGCGCGGTCCTTCGCGAGGCGACGATCCGCTCGTTGCGCGTGACCACTTCCATCCCCGGCGCGATGCGCGTGGCGCAGGCGGGGACGAGGTTGGCCCGACCCTTCACCTCGACGACGCAGAGGAAGCACGAACCGTAGGGCGCGAGCTCGTCCGAGTGGCAGAGGGTGGGGATGTCGTCGAGGCCGAGTTCCCTGACCACCTCGAGGATCGTCTTCCCGGGAGCGGCCTCGATCTCCTGTCCGTTGATTGTGACGTTGATCTTCTCCATGGCCTCGCTCCTCCTACCGCTTGTACACGGCGCCGAAATTGCAGCTCGTCACGCACTTGCCGCACTTGACGCATTTCTCGACATCGATCGTGTGCGGCTGTTTCCGTTCGCCCGAGATCGCGTCGACCGGGCAGTTCTTCGCGCAGACGGTACAGCCGACGCATTTTTCGGGATCGATCACGAAATCGACGAGCGCCTGGCAATCGCCGGCCGGGCACCGGCGATCGGCGATGTGGGCGTCGTACTCGTTGCGGTAATACCGGATCGTCGAGAGGACGGGATTGGGCGCCGTCTGGCCGAGACCGCAGAGGCTCGCCTCCTTGATCTTCTCGCCGAGCTCGGCGAGCTTCGCGACGTCTCCCTCGCATCCCTCGCCCTTGGTGATCCGCTCGAGCACCTCGAGCATCCGCAGGGTGCCGATGCGGCAGAAGGTGCACTTGCCGCAGGATTCCTTCTGCGTGAAATCGAGGAAGAAGCGGGCCATCTCGACCATGCAGGTCGATTCGTCGAGGACGACCATGCCGCCCGAGCCCATGATGGCGCCGGTGGCCGGGATCGACTCGAAATCGACCGGCGTTTCGCCGAGAGAGGCGGGGATGCAGCCCCCCGAGGGGCCGCCCATCTGGACCGCCTTGAATTCCTTGTCCGCCTTGATGCCGCCGCCGATCTTGAAGACGAGGTCGTTGATCGTCGTCCCCATCGGCACCTCGGCGAGACCGCCGTGGCGCACCTTGCCGGCGAGCGCGAAGACCTTCGTCCCCGGGCTCTTCTCCGTGCCGAACTTTCTGTACCCGGCCGCCCCGTTCATGAGGATCCAGGGAACGTTCGCGTAGGTCTCGACGTTGTTGTTGTTCGTCGGCTTCCGCCAGAGCCCCTTTTCGGCCGGGAAGGGGGGACGGATGCGCGGCATCCCGCGCTCGCCCTCGATCGACGCGAAGAGGGCGGTCTCCTCGCCGCAGACGAACGCGCCGGCGCCCTGCTTGATCTTGATGTCGAAATCGAAGCCCGAGCCGAGGATGTTCGTGCCGAGGTACCCCTTCTCGCGGGCCGCATCGAGGGCGATCGTGAGGCGGTGGATCGCCATCGGGTACTCGGCCCGGCAGTAGACGTATCCGTAGCTCGCGCCGATCGCGCGCCCGCAGACGATCATCCCCTCGAGGACGGCGTGCGGATCGCCTTCGAGGACGGAGCGGTCCATGAAGGCGCCGGGATCGCCCTCGTCGGCGTTGCAGACGACGTACTTCCGGTCGGCGGCGTTCTTCGCGGCGAAGGACCACTTGAGCCCCGTCGGGAACCCCGCGCCTCCGCGGCCCCGCAGCCCGGCCTCCGACACCTCCCTGACGATCTCCTCCGGCGTCATTTCGAGGAGGGCCTTCCGGGCGGCCGCGTATCCGCCGGTCGCCTCGTACTCCTCGATCGACTCCGGGTCGATCACCCCGCAGTTGCGCAGCACGATCCGGTGCTGCAGATCGTGGAAGACCTTCTCGTCGCCGCCGGTCGTTCCGTCGGCGGCGATCGAGTACGCGACGTGGTCGCCGAGGACCTCGCCGCCGAGGACGTGGCGCGAGACGATCTCGCCCGCGAGCTCGGGGGTGACGTCGCCGTAGATGACGCGGTCGTCGCCGTCGCGGATCTCCACGAGCGGCTCGCGGTAGCACATGCCGATACAACCCGTGCGGGAAAGCTCGAAAGCGCCCGGGGAGGACTCGAGCAGCCCCGCGATCGCGTCGTAGGTCTGCTGGGCGCCGGCCGAGAGCCCGCACGTGCTCATCCCGACTATTACTCTCTTCATGGAAGGACTCCAGACTGTTCGTTGGTACCGGATCCGTCGACCGGGCCCGCTCAGGCCGACTCGCGGCAACTCGCCGCGGACGATTCGCCGGCCGCCTTCGCCTCGCGCCGGCGGTAGTCCCTGAGGAGCTTCCGCAGCGATGCGGGGGTGAGCTGGCCGTGCGTATCCTCGTTGATCATGACGACGGGGGCGAGCGAGCAGCACCCGATGCAGGCGACGGTGTTCAGCGTGAACAGGCCGTCCTTCGTCGTTTCGCCGACCTCGATGCCGAGTTCGTCCTGGATCGTCTCGATGATCATCCGCGATCCGGATACGTGGCACGCCGTGCCCGCGCAGGCGCGGATCACGTACTTGCCCATCGGCTGCAGCCTGAACTGGCTGTAGAACGTGATGACGCCGTACACCTCGGACTCCGGTATCCCCGTGACACCGGATATGTGGCTGATCGCCCTCCGGGGAATGTATCCGAAATGATCCTGAGCCGACTGGAGCAGCGGGATCAGTTCCCCGGGAGCGCCGTCATACCGCCACAGGCGGTAGCCGAAATTCTCTTTCCTGCCTGCCGTAGCGATCACTCCCTTCTCCGGCCTCGCGGCGCGTGAAGCGAAAACGGGCAAGACAGCCGCCCCCCCGGAAGGGAACGGCAGTCTTCGTCATTGATTCCGATGTGTCCGTCCCGGCCGCGTCCCGGAGGACGCGGCGATCAGTCGTACATCTTGATGACCTTGGCCTCGCGGACGCGGAGCACGCCGTCGATCTGGCTGAGCTTCTCGATGATGCGCGGCGTCTTGCCGACGGCCCCCTGGCCGGTGATCATCCCGACGAGCTTGGCGCCGTCCTCGATGACGTCGCAGAAAACGACCTCGTCGATGAAGAAGACGGTCGTGAAGATCTGCTGTATCTGGGCCGGGTCGACGTCGACGATGATGTAGCTCGTCGTCCCGGGCTGTTTCGCCGGCGTCGTCTTCTCTCCCTGCTTGACGGCCTGGGAGTAGATGTCGATGAACTCGTCGACGTCGCGGTCGAGCTTGGGACGCTCCACCCGCGAGACCGAGACGACCTCGACGCCCTTCATGGCGCCGATCCGGTCGAACAGGTCGTCGATCTCGTTCCGGGAGTTGCCCTGCGCGAGAACGATGATGTCGAAGTCGCCCCGGACGGCCTCGCAGGACTGGACGCCGGGCATGTCGTAGAGCTGCTGGTAGATCTCCATGCTCCGGCCGGGATCGGTGATGCGGATCGTGAGATAGGCGCTGACCGATTCGCGGATCGCCGGCTCCTCCTTCGCCGCCTCGACGGACGCGTCGGTCGAGCCGGGAGAGAGGGCCTCGAGGGCCTCGACGAGATCGGGGATCTCGAAGGGCTTGTCGAGGTAGCCGGTGTTGTGCTCGGAGAGGGCGGTCAGCTTGAGGGATTCGTCGCCGAATCCCGTGATGACGAGAACGGGCACCTCGGGGTACTGGATCTTGATCACCTTGAGTATCTTCAGCCCGTCGATGTCGGGCATGAAGATGTCGGTGACGAGATAATCGTAGTTGATCCCCTTCTCCCGGGCGGCGTTGAGCTCGTGGATCGCGGAGATCCCGTCGGGACAGGCGACGGCGGTGTAGCCT
This sequence comes from Candidatus Krumholzibacteriota bacterium, assembly GCA_016931295.1. NCBI lineage: Bacteria > Candidatus Krumholzibacteriota > Candidatus Krumholzibacteriota bacterium. The sequence goes on along the minus strand of JAFGEZ010000022.1, from coordinate 98,293 downwards.
TCCTGGGTGAGACCGACGGTAAGGTTTCGCCTGATCTCGGCCTCGTCGTCGATGATGAGAACACGGCCTTTCAACGGGACCCTCCTGTTCGTCAAAACCTCGAGTCGCGGGCGGAAAACGCTCTCCCGCCTCCCGGTTCGAATCGCGGTAAACGGCATCCGTGTAAGGATACCGGGCGAAAAAAGCGATGTCAATTGAAATGCGGTTTTTCGGATTTTCCTGCGTTTTGCGTACGAGCCGGCCTGTCCGGGGATCGGAATCGACCGACGACGCGCGGCCGCATCGACGGCGCCGGCGGCGAGGCGACCGCCCCCGGTGTCAAAAAAAATCTCGCCGAGCGCACCCGTTTCCCGGCGCCGCGCAACCTCTTTTCGCGCTTGTCGTTCCCCGGCGGGCGCCACGGCGGACGGAAACCGTCGGGGCGTGCGCGCGCCGGCGGTCACGGCTCCGTAACATCCATGTACAAAATTCGTTACACGTGGCGTGCCGCCCGCGACGCACTGCCGGGACCGTCGCGGGGGTCACCACATTTAGTGTTGACATGAAAAAGTGACCCCCAATATATTGGGTCTTGCTCCCGGGGAACATCCCTGGACATCGAAACGCGAGACGGGAGATCCGGGGTTGGAGAGGCCCCGACACGACGGTTATCGCCCGGGTTCCCGAGGGTTGTTTTGCCGCCGGCCGACGCGTCGCCGCCCGGCCCGTTCCGGCGCGGACGCGGCCTCGACAAAACCGCCTTCGATCGACGGGGCATCCCGTCCGCCCTATCGCCGTCGCCACCGACAACAGAGAGGACATGGCATGGACGTTCTCACCCCCGGCGAACGACAGGACGCCGCGGCGGGGGGGACCGTCGGCTTCGACACGATCAGGAAGCGCGACGGCCGCCTCGTTCCCTTCGACGCATCGAAGATCACCTCGGCGATCATCAAGGCCGGCAGGGCGACCGGGGAATTCGACGAGGAGACGGCCCGGCGGCTGTCGATCCGCGTGCTCACCCTCACCCAGGCGATCATCGAGGGCGACGTCCCGATGGTCGAGCAGATCCAGGACATGGTCGAGGAGGTCCTCCTCGCCTCTCCCTTCAAGAAGACGGCGAAGGCGTACATCCTCTACCGCGACCAGCACGCGCGCATACGCGAGATGGTGCAGAAGGCCGACCTCGACCTCATCGACTCCTACCTTGAGAAGCTCGACTGGAAGGTCCGCGAGAACAGCAACATGGCCTACTCTCTCCAGGGGCTCAACAACTACATCTCGAGCGAGATCAGCAAGGTCTACTGGCTGAACAAGATATACACGCCGGAGGTCCGCGAGGCGCACCTCGACGGCGCCCTGCACATCCACGACCTCGGCCTCCTCTCGGTCTACTGCGTTGGCTGGGACCTGCAGGACCTTCTGCTGAGCGGGTTCCAGGGAGCCCGCGGCAAGGCGGAGAGCAAGCCGGCGAAGCATTTCCGCACGGCCCTCGGCCAGATCGTCAACTTCTTCTACACCCTCCAGGGGGAGGCCGCCGGAGCGCAGGCCTTCAGCAACTTCGACACACTCCTCGCCCCCTTCATCCGGTTCGACGGTCTCGACTACGAGCGGGTCAAGCAGTGCCTGCAGGAATTCGTCTTCAACGTCAACGTGCCCACGCGCGTCGGGTTCCAGACGCCCTTCACGAACCTCACCCTCGACCTCCAGCCCCCCTCGACGCTCGCCGGCCAGCACGTCATCGTCGGCGGCGAGTATCGCGAGGAGGTCTACGGCGACTTCCGGGAAGAGATGACGATGCTGAACCGGGCCTTCCTCGAGGTCCTCTCGGAGGGCGACGCGAAGGGCCGCGTCTTCACCTTCCCCATCCCCACCTACAACATCGCTCCCGATTTCGACTGGGACGCCCCCGGTCTCGAACGGCTCTGGGACGTCACGGCGAAGTACGGGATCCCCTACTTCGCGAATTTCGTCAACTCAGACATGTCGCCCGACGACGCCCGCTCGATGTGCTGCCGGCTCCGGCTCGACCTCCGGACGCTGGAGAAGCGCGGCGGCGGCCTCTTCGGCGCGAACCCGCTCACCGGATCGATCGGCGTCGTGACGATCAACATGCCGCGCCTCGGTCACCTCTCCGCGGACGAGGACGAGTTCCTCCGGCGGCTCGGGCACCTCATGGAGATCGGCCGGACGAGCCTCGAGACCAAGCGGAAGGTCCTCGAGCGCTTCACCGACAATGATCTCTACCCCTATACGAAATTCTATCTGCGGAACATGAAGGAGAGGAACGACTCCTACTGGCACAACCACTTCTCGACGATCGGCCTCGTCGGGATGAACGAGGCGTGCCTGAATTTGCTGGGCGTCGACATCGGCACGCCGGCGGGAAGCGGCTTCGCCGGCCGCGTCCTCGATTTCATGCGCGACCGCCTCATGCGCTTCCAGGAGGAGACGGGCAACATCTACAACCTCGAGGCGACGCCCGCCGAGGGGACGGCCTACCGGCTGGCCAGGCTCGACCGGCAGCTCTACCCCGAGATCCGGTGCGCGAACGAGCGCGAGGTCGTCGACGGCGCGGAGCCGGTCTACTCGAACTCGACGCAGCTGCCCGTCAACTACACGGACGACATCTTCACCGTCTTCGATCTCCAGGACGAGCTGCAGGCGAAATACACCGGCGGCACCGTCCTCCACGTCTTTCTCGGCGAGGCGGCGGCCGATCCGTCGGCGGTCAAGAGCTTCGTCCGGCGGGTCTGCGACCGCTATCGCCTGCCCTACTTCACCCTCTCCCCCACCTTCTCCGTCTGCCCGACGCACGGGTACCTGAAGGGACGCAGCGACACCTGCCCCGAGTGCGGGGCGGAGACGGAGGTCTACTCGCGTGTGGTCGGCTACCTGCGGCCGATCAACCAGTGGAACGAGGGCAAGCAGGCCGAATTCGAGCTCAGGCGGAATTTCACGATCGGCGTATAGGATGAGAATCGGCGGATTCCAGCGGTTCAGCCTCAGCGACTTTCCCGGCCGCGTCGCCGCGATCGTCTTCACGCAGGGGTGCAACTTCCGCTGCCCCTTCTGTCACAACGGCGCCCTCATCCCCGGGGAGGCCGGCGACGGCGCGGCCGTCGCCGAGGAGCTCGTGCTGCAGTACCTCGACAGCCGGCGCGGCCGGCTCGACGGGGTCGTCGTCACCGGCGGCGAACCGACGCTCCAGCCCGACCTGGCCTCGTTCCTGGGAAAGCTGGGATCGATGGGATTCGCCGTCAAGCTCGACACGAACGGCAGCCGGCCGGACGTCATCCGGGACCTGCTATTGCGCGGAGTCGTCGACTATCTCGCGATGGACGTGAAGGCCCCCGAGAGGCGCTACGACCGTCTCGTCGGCGTCCGGGCCCCGCTCGGCCGGATCCGGGAGAGCATCGCCCTCATCGCCGGAAGCGGCCTGCCGCACGAGTTCCGCACGACCCACGTTCCCGCCCTGCTCGACGAGGCCGACCTGCGCGAGCTGGCGCGGCTCGTTCCGCGCGGCTCGCCCCACCGCATCCAGCCCTTCGAGCCGGCCAATGCGCTCGACCCGGCCCTCCGGGAGAGCGCCCGCGCCGCGATGGAGGAACTCGGCTCGGCCTGACGGCCCTCCCCGCCTCCCCGAGAATCCTATATGGCCCAGACGGAATCGACGTAGACGATCTGCGCCTTCTCGCGAAGCTCGTTCAGCAGTCTGCCAACGACCTCCTGCTGGCGGGACCGCTCGAAGTCGGCCTCGATGTGCTGCCGGGCCTCGTCGAAGGGCACGGTCCGCGCCGGCTTGCGCTCGGTGACCTTGATGACGTGGAAGCCGAACTGCGTCTCGACGATCGGGCTGATCGAGCCGACATCGAGCGCGAAGGCCGCGTCGGCGAAGGGCTTGACCATCGAACCGTGCTCGAAGAACCCGAGATCGCCGCCGTTGGCGCTGCTCGGGCATTCGGAGGCCTCCCGCGCCTTCTCGGCGAAATCGGCGCCGAGGAGGAGCTCCTCCCGGATGTTCTTGATCTTGAGGAGCTTCTCGGCCTTCATCGCGTCGGTGTCGCTCGGCTCGACCTTGACGAGGATGTGGCTGGCCCTGACCTGCTCGGCCTCCTTGAAGCGGTCGACGTTCTCCTCGTAGAAGGCGAGGAGCTCCTCGTCGGTCTTCTTCGGCGCCTTCTCGAGCTCGGCCTCGAGCATCTCCTCGATGCCGATCCCCGACTTCATCTCGCCGCGCAGCTGCTCCATCGTCATCCCGCCGGCCGCGAGGCGCTCGTCGAAGGCCTCCGGCGAGGGATACTGCGCCCGCAGATCGGCGATCCGCTGCTCGACCTTCTCGTCGCTCGCCACGAATCCCCGTTCTCTCGCCGCCGCCTCGAGCAGGCGACGGTTGATGACGTTCGTCACCGACTGCGTCTTGATGGCGCTTTTCATCGCATCGACCTGCTGCGCCCCGAGCCGCTGCTCGTACTGGCTCTTCAGGCGCGAGACCTCGCCGGCCAGCTCGTCGGCCGTGATGGCGCTGCCGTCAACCGTGATCGCGACGTCTCCCGTGACTTCCTGCATGTCGCCCTTCCCCGCGGTCTCTTCCTTCTCGGAGCACCCGAATGCGGCGAGTACCGCGACCAGGAAGGCGACCGACACGAGTGCCTTGAAACGCATGGTATTCGTCCTTTCGACGAATGAGACGAGAAAAAGGCACCCCGACCGCGGGCATGCCTCGCCGTTGAGTGGACCGGATCCGTTGAACAAGGGATCGGCCCCCGCGCACGGAATGATAACAGACGGGTATGGCGATGTCCAGCGGCTTGGAAATCACCCCTCGCGCATCGAGAGGGAGATGCGCCCGCGGTCGAGATCGACGTCGAGAACGGTGACGACGACCCGCTGCCCCGCGCGGACGACATCGGCCGGGTCGGCGACGTAGCGGTCGGCGAGCTTGCTGACGTGGACGAGGCCGTCCTGGTGGACGCCGACGTCGACGAACGCGCCGAAGGCGGTCACGTTGGTCACGATCCCGGGAAGCCGCATCCCCGCGCGAAGATCCCCGATCTCCTCGATTCCCTCGGCGAAGGAGAAGGATTCGAAGGCCTTTCGCGGATCGCGGCCGGGGCGCGCCAGCTCGCGCATGATGTCCTCGAGGGTGGGCAGCCCCGTCTCGCCGTCGACGTAGCGTTCGAGCTCGATCTCCTCCCGCAGGGACGCGTCGCCGACGAGATCGGCCACGGCGCAGTCGCGGTCGCGGGCCATCCGCTCGACGACACCGTAGCTCTCCGGGTGGACGGCGCTCCTGTCGAGCGGATGGGCGCCGTTCCGGACGCGGAGGAATCCCGCCGACTGCTCGAAGGCCTTCGGGCCGAGCCGGGGCACGCGTCTGAGCTCGTCGCGCGAGGCGAAGGGCCCGTTCTCCTCACGCCACGCGACGATCCCCGCCGCGAGGCCCTCCCCCAGGCCGGAGACATAGGAAAGGAGTCGCCGGCTCGCCGTGTTGACCTCCACGCCCACGCTGTTCACGCAGGAGACCACGACGTCGTCGAGGGCGCCGCGGAGCCTCGATCCGTCGACGTCGTGCTGGTACTGACCCACGCCGATCGATTTCGGCTCGATCTTGACCAGCTCGGCCAGGGGGTCCATCAGCCGCCGGCCGATCGAGACGGCCCCGCGCACCGTCACGTCCTCGTCGGGGAATTCCTCCCGCGCCGCGCCGGAGGCGGAATAGACCGACGCCCCCGATTCGTTCACGGAGACGATGTCGATTCCCGCGTCGAGACCGAGCCCCCGGACGAAGCGTTCCGTCTCCCGGCCCGCCGTCCCGTTGCCGATCGCGATCGTCTCGGTTTCGAACCGTCCGACGAGCGAACGGACCCGCGCGGCCGCCTCGGCGGCCCGCTTCTCCCCCGTATGGGGAAAGATCGTCTCCCGGTGGAGGAGCTTCCCCTGGCGGTCGAGGCAGACGAGCTTGCACCCCGTGCGGAATCCGGGGTCGATCGCCATCACCCGCCGCTGCCCGAGCGGCGGCGCCATCAGCAGCTCCCGGAGGTTCGCCGCGAAGATCTCGATCGCCCTGGCGTCGGCGCGCTCCTTGAGCCACCGGCGGGTCTCGTTCTCCATCGAGGGGGCGATGAGCCGCTTCCACGCGTCCACGACCGCCTCGCGCACCTGGTCGGCGGCCGGGGACCGCCCCGTGACGAACCGTTTCTCGAGAAGGGCGACGGCCGCCTCGTCGTCGGGGAGCACGTGCAGGGAGAGGACCTTCTCCCGCTCGCCGCGGAACATGGCGAGCACGCGGTGCGACGGAGCCGACGCAGCGGGCTCGCGCCAGTCGAACCAGTCGCGCCACGTCGCCCCATCCTCTTCCCTTCCCTTCATCACGCGGGAGACGATGACGCCCTTCCGGCGGAAGAGTTCGCGCATCCCTTCGCGGATCCCGCGATCCTCGCTCGCCCGTTCGGCGATGATGTCGCGCGCCCCCTGGAGTGCGTCCGCGGCTGAGGGAACCTCTCCCGCCGGATCGGCGAACGGCCGCGCGGCAACCTCCGGATCGAAGGCGGGATCGGTCCGGTGGGCGAGGATCGCCTCGGCGAGCGGTTCGAGCCCCCGCTCGCGCGCGATGCTCGCGCGGGTGCGGCGCTTCGGCCGGAAGGGCAGATAGATGTCCTCGAGGACGGCGAGGGTGTCGGCCCCGTCGATCTCCTTCCGCAGCTCGTCGGTGAGGAGCTCCCGCTCGTCGAGCGACCGCAGGATCGCGTCCCGCCGGGCATCGAGCTCGAGGAGCGCGGCGAGCCGGTCGCGGACCGCGGCGACGGCCACCTCGTCGAGCGAACCGGTCCGTTCCTTGCGGTACCGGGCGATGAACGGGACGGTCGCCCCGTCGTCCAGGAGCGCGGCCGTCGCCTCGACCTGCCCGGCGGCGATGCCGAGCTCGCGGGCGATCCGCATGACGCGCCCTGCCCGTTGCGTATCGGTGGTCTCTCGCATATACTGCAATTACGCATGGAAGAGGAAAAGCACAAGGGAAAACTGGCCGGCGAGCCCGGATCGGCGGACGGCAAGGAGCCGGGCGACCCCTTCGACGGGCCGGTCGAGCTGCCGATCGACGGCGTTCTCGACCTGCACGCCTTCCCCGCGCGGGAGGTCGCCGACCTCGTTTCCGACTACCTCGGCGAATGCCGCCGGCGCGGGATCCTCAGCGTGCGGATCGTGCACGGGAAGGGGACGGGCGTCCTCCGCCGCGTCGTCCAGTCGATCCTCGAGGGGGATCCCCGCGTGCGATCCTTCCAGACGGCTGACGAATCCGGCGGCGGATGGGGCGCCACGCTCGTCGAGCTGTCAAAGCCGGACCGATGATCTACCCGCGTTCCCCCGACCTCTTTCCGCCGAAGAAGAGCCTGCCGAGCACCGCCTCGGCCGGGCAGAACCCCGTGAAGGACGACTGCACGAGGTTCAGTCCCACGAAGACGGCGAGCAGGAGCCACCTCGTCGAGGCGACGGCCGCCAGCGACAGGGACGCCAGTACGAGAAGACCGGCGAGCAGGCGTATCGATCGTTCGAGCGTCATGTTTTCTTCCTTTCACCCGGCGGCCCGGCGGCCCGCTCCTAGAATCCGTACGTGATCTTCGCCCAGACGTTGTCGTTGCGGTCGAATCCGCCGAAGGGGGTCCACGCGTCGCCGCCGAAGAGATTGGCGCCGAGGGCGAGGGTGACGGCGTCGGTGTACCGGTAGCTCGCCGAGACGCGGACGTAGCGATCCTCGTCGGAGGGCGACCAGAAACCGAATCCCGAGAGCTCGAGGTTCTCCATGAAGAGGCGCGCGGTCACCCGCGAGGTGACGAGGTGGCGCGTCTCGTCGGCCGCGGTTAGGCCCGGCGCGAGATTCGCCGCGTAGCGATCGTGGTCGAGCATCGTCTCGGCCAGGTACTGGACGTTCGCCGTCAACACCGGCGTGATCTGCCGCTCGAATCCCGCCAGACCGAGCATCGAGGAGTTCGGGACGGCGGGATCGTTTCCCCCGTCGTCGTCGAGCGAGTCGTAGAGGCCGCCCTCGAGCCAGGCGATGCCGCCGAGCGCCGGCAGGCGGAACGAGAATCCGGTCGCCTGGAGGGCCGGGTGATACGCCTCGAAGGTGGCCATGTCCATCGCGACGGGATCCTTGTAGAACCCCCGGTAGAAATAGACCGCCACGTCGAGCGAGCGGACGTACCGGCTGAACCGGACGGCCGCCTCCCCGTTGCCCAGTTCGGCGCCGGGGAGCCGCCCCTCGAACAGAACGTCCCCGCCGCCGACGATGCCGCCGGCGAGGGGGTCGTAGTAGGAGAGCCGCTCTCCCGTCGGCACCCGGTTCGGGGTGAAGCGCGGCGTGTAGACGACCGTGAAGCCGCCGAGCCCGGTGTAGAGCTCGGCGCGCAGCGCGTTCTGCGGCGCCTTGAGATACTGGTCGTCCCGCCCGCTGAAGAAGGAGCGGTAGTCCTTGGCGAACAGGTCGTTGACGAACACCATGTCGCCTGTCCCCCACGTGGCGATCTGCCGGCCGATCTTGAGGTCGAGCCGGTCGAAGAGGGTGATCTTCGCGTAGCCCTCGCGGAGCTCGAAGCGCTGCCGCGGCTCGAGATAATCCTCGTAGACGAAGTCGAGACGGCCGAAGAAGGCCGCTCCGTCGGCGAAGGATTCGAGACGCAACTGCAGCCTAGTCTCCGCCGCCGACAGGTCGGAGGAAACGGGATTGCCCGCGTCCGTGCCGGCCCCGTAGAGCCCCTGGAGGAATCCGCTCAGTTCGACCTCGCCCGCCGCGGCGGGCGGGTGAAGGAGGGCGAACAGGAGCGCGACGACCGCCGTCGATACTGTCAGTCGGTTCATGACGCCACCTCCCCTACCTGATGTACTCGCGGGGCGGGTTCTTGAGGTACCGCTCCGTGAAGATGCCCTCGTCGACGCCGACGTCGTACCGGATGTTCGAGAAGGTGACGAGGGTGTGCTGCCCCTTGCGGACATCCTCCATCCGCCGCAGCGTGGCCGTCGGCACGCCGGCGACCTCCTCGACGCGCTCGGCCGTGTAGATCCGCTCGAGGTCGCCGCCGGACCCGTAGTACTCCTCGCGGACGATCACGAAGTGCTCCCGGTTTACCCAGGAGACCTTGCGCGCGAACCCCCCGCCCGGGGCGCGGGGCGTCGACTCGATGACGTACGTATCCCGGCCGTCGAGCGCCTCCTCGCGGAGCAGCCGGTGCTCGTCCTCGCTCCAGTGGCGTCCGGAGACGTCCTCGTAGGTGAAATCGGAGCCGACGAAGCTCGACGTGCGGTCGTCGGCCGAGATCCGCTTGACGAGATCCACCGAGGGCACGTAGAGCCACCGCTTGTCGGTCTCGCCGGGAAGCTTGTGGACCATGAAGGTGAGACGCGACACGTCGTAGGGCTTGCGGAAGTAGGTGTAGTAGTCCTGCGCGCCGCCCTCCTCGAGGTCGAGCCGCACCATCGTGAACTCCCGCACGCGGACCTTGCCGCGCGAGTTGACGATCTGCATCTCGACGTCGGCGATGCCGTCCGTGGCGGCGTAGTAGGTGGCCAGATGGGCCTTCCTCATCAGCTCGTCGGCCGAGGGCCCCGGCGCCGCCCCGGGCTCGCCGGCCCACGCCGGGGCCGCGGCGAACGCCGCCAGGATCAGCGCGAGAATCATTCCGGTGGTCTTCATGACAGTGCCTCCGTTCGAGTGGTGACGGGTCAGGCGGCCTTCCGCTCCGCCCGGTCGAGTTGCCTCGCGGGGAACATCCGCTCCCCGAGGGCGATGAAGATCGACGGGAGCAGGAACATCGTCACGGCCCCCGAGACGATCATGATCGCGAAGAAGAAGGATCCGACGGTGACGTAGGGAACGAGCACCGAGAAGAACATCGGGACGAAGCCGATGGAGATCACGAGCACGTTCCTGCTGATCGCGCGGGCGAGTCCCTCGAACATCTCGGCGTACGTCTTCGCGAAATCCCCCGTCTCCCGGTGGATGCCGTGCGAGCGCTTGATGAAATGGATCGCGAAGTCGATCGACAAACCGAGGGTCAGCGACGAGAGGACCGCGACGGGCATGTCGTAGGGCTTGCCGGTGAAGCCGAGCGCCGCGTAGATCGCCATGATCGTGATGCTGAGGGGCAGCATCGAGACGAACCCCAAGAGCGGCGACCGGAAGAGCAGCATCATCATGAGAAAGACGACGCCGAAGGAGGAGAGGAGCGCGTTGCGCATCCCTCCCACCATCTTCTGCTGCCAGACGATGTTGATGTAGGGAAGCCCCGCCCATTTCACGTCCATCTCGACCGGCGGAGGCGTCTCGCGGATGAAACGCTCGGCGTCCTCGACGACCGACACGACGGCGCGGTTGTCCCCGTCGCGGAGCTGCACCCAGAGATTGGCCTTCGCGTAGTCCTCGGTGACGAACTTGTAGAGATCGTCGGCGTCGCCGCCGGAGATCTCGAAGAGGAAGAGCGACTGCGCGATCTCCTCGGAACGGTCGGGAATGTCGAATTTCGTGCGGTCGCCGTCGAAGAGCTCGTACCGCACCTTCTTGACGACGTCGGTGATGCCGGTCACGCCCCCGACGTGGGGATTCCTCTCGAGACGCCGCTGCAAGCGCTCGACGTACCGCAGCACGTCGGGATTCTTCATCGCGTCGGGCTCGAGCCCGTCGATGACGAGGTAGTTCATGTAGGTGCCGGCGAGGTGGCGGTTCAGCGTGGCATCGGCCACGCGCAGGGGATGGCCGGCCTTGAACCACTTCACCGGGTTGTCGTTGACGACGATTCGCCCGAGACCGACCGCCGATACGACCACGACGACGGCCGTCGCGGCGAAGACCTTGCGGTAGTGGCGCGCGTTGAAATCCCGCAGCGCGTGGAGGACGCGCGACAGCACCCCGTGGGCGTCGTCGTGCCGGCCGAAGTTGCGCAGCGCCCGGTCGGGGATCAGCACGGCGAAGGCGGGATTGAAGGTGATCGAGAGCAGCCAGGAGACGAAGATGCCGAAGGCCACGAAGATGCCGAAGACGCGGACCGGCGGGATGGGCGTCAACGCGAGCGAGGCGAATCCGACGATCGTCGTCAGGGAGGTGAAGAGCATCGGCGTGAAGAGCTTGAGGATCGTGTTGCGGATCGTCGTCTTCTTGTGCTTGTACCGCCGGTACTCGTCGTGGAACTCGGAGATGATGTGGATCGAGTTGAGCACGGCGATCGGGATGAGGAAGATCGGGATCATCGAGCTCATGATATGCACGGTGTTTCCCGTCGCCACGAGGAGCCCCATCGTCCAGATCGTGGAGACGACGGCGACGATCATCGGGGCGACGATGATCCTGAGATTGCGGAAGAAGACGAAGAGCAGCAGGAAGATGACGAGCCCGGCGAGGGGTGCGCTGATCGCCATCTGCCGGAACATCTCCGTGCCGAAGCTGTCCTCGGCCACCGGAAGGCCGGCGATGTGGTACCGCTCGGCGCCGGCGTGACGGTGGATGATCTCCTGCATCTCGCCGGCGATCCGGTGGGACATGCTCTTCGATTCGATCGGCACGTACAACGCGATGGCCTTGCCGTCGTCGGAGGCGAGCTTGCCCCGGAAGATCGGATTCTCCCGGATGCGCTCGAGAACGAACGCGGCCTCGGCATCGTTCGCCGGCTCGTGCGGGAGAAGCGCGGAGACGACCATCACGCCGTCGTCGTCCTGCCGGATGTCGTCGACCATCGACGGGGCGAGCATGTCGTCGGCCACGACGCCGTCGATGCGGGCGATCTCCGCCGCTATCCGGTACACTCTCCCCAGTGCCTCCTTCGTGAAGACGCCTTCCTCGGAGACCACGCCGACGGCGATGATGTCGGAGATGGCGAACTCCTCCTTCACCTCGTGATCGAAGAGGCGGGCCGGTTCGTCCGCCTCGAGCATGTTCTCCGGGTCCGTGTCGATACGGATGCCGGGGAGCTGGAACGCGAAGAAGACGGTGATGACGGCGACCGCCACGATGACCGCCCAGGGATGATCGATCGAGAATTCCTCGAGTTGTCTGCGCATGTCCTGCCTCCTGTGTAGGCCGGGCGGATGTCCCGGCATGTAACCCTTTTGATGGAACGGGAGGCGGAATGATTCTCGATTTATTCGTTTCGGTAGAAGAAAGTCTGTAACATGTAGATGGGGAAGGGATTGGAAAATGCCCGGCACGCGCGGCGCCGGTGGCGACGGGGTCGATGCCGGGCACGGCGCCGGTCGCGCGGGGAAACGGGGAAATCGACCCGGGGGCCCGCCGCTACGATCCGCCGCCGGGCTTCTCGCCGTCGCCGTCGCCGAACTTCTCGCGCCACTTGCGGTCGAGGAGGAGCTTGAGCTTGTCGCCGAGCGCGATCGGGATCGGCTCGGTATCCCCCTCGCGGCAGAGGAAGACGGTCTTGCGGAGGGTGTCCACCATGACGCGGCACCCTTCGCAGTCCTTCAGGTGCGTCTCGATCTCCTTGCAGGCCGCGTCGTCCGCCTCGCCGTCGACGTAGGCGCAGAGCTTTTCGAGGTAGTCCCTACAGTGTTTCATCGATCTTCTCCCTGAATCTCTCGCCCAGCCGCTCCCGCAGGGCCAGGCGTGTGCGCAGGATCCGCGACTTGGTGGCCGCCGGGGTGAGGCCCATGACCTCGGCGATCTCCTTCACCGGCAACCCCTCGACGTAGCGCAGCACGAATGGCATCGCGTGCTCCTCCGGAATCGCGGCGAGCGCCTCGTCGACGAGCCGGCGGAGTTCGCGCTCCTCGTAGAGCCGGTGGGGATCGCCCCAGTCGAAGAGCCGCGGATCGTCGTGCCCGTCGCCGGGCACGTACTCCTCTATCGGCTTGAGCTGCATCCGCTTCCGCGTGCCCGCCGCCGCCCGGACCGCGTTGAGCGCGATCGCGTACAGCCAGGTGCCGAAGGAGGACTCCATCCGGAACCGGTCGATGTTGTCGACCGCCTTGAGGAAGGTCTCCTGGAGGATGTCCTGCGCCTCGTCCTCGTCCCCGGTGAGCTTGAGGCCGAGCCGATAGATGCGGTCGACCCAGGCCGACGCGAGCTCGTCGAACGCGGCCCGATCGCCTCCCTTCGCGCGGATCACCAGCGTCTTCTCGTCCATGGGCCCGAATATACCCGGTCGCCCGCCGCGCGGCAACGGGGCATTCGCCGCCGCGCGCACACGGGGCGCCGCGGGTCGGACTGTGTGCCCGCGACCCGCGCCGCACCGAACCCGATTGTCATCCGGGCGCGAAAGGGGTATCATGCGCGGAGCGGGACGCCGCGGGACGCCGTTTGGTCGCGGCGCGTCCCGGGCAACCACTTCACGGATGACGATCGAACGATGAGCAACCCGGAAATCCGACGCCGCCGTCGCCCGTCCGCCGCCCCGCTTTTAGCGGCGGCGCTCGCCGCATCGATCCTCGCCGCCGGCCTCCTTTCCGTCCCCGCGCGCGCCGGCGGCGAAGAGGCGAGGCGGCGGCACATCCTCCTGCTCCTCTCGTACAATCGCAGCGTCGAGTGGGAGTATCGCGCCGAGCGGGGATTCCGCGCGCATTTCCGCTCCCGCGTGCCCCTCCCGGTGACGATCGACACCGAGTTTCTCGACCTCTCCCGCTACGACGGCACGCCCTACCGCGAGACGCTCGTCCACCTCATCGAGGCGAAATACCCCCCGGGATCGCTCGACGTCGTGGTCTGCATGGAGACCGAGGCGGTCACCTTCGTGATGCGCTACGGCGAACGGCTCTTTCCCGGCGTGGCGTACGTCTTCGCCGCGGAGGAGCAGCGCTTCATCTACAAGGCGATGGGGGATTTCGACATGACCGGCGTCTTCCGGAACGAGGATTTCGCCGGCACCATGAAAATCGCGCTCGACCTCTTTCCCGGCACGCGGCGCGTCTACCTCGTATCGGGGACGAACGCGTCGGAGTACATGCTCCGCAACAAGGCCCGCCGGGAGTTCGCGCTCTCCGGGGATTGCCCCGAGATCGTTTCCTGGGACGACCGCTCCCTCGCACGGATCCTCGACGAGGTCGCTTCCCTTCCCGCCAACTCGATCGTTTTCTACCTCGGGCTGCAACGCGACGCCGACGGCGTCGGCCACAATCCCCGGGAGGCGCTGCAGTCGATCGCCGCGCGCGCGAACGCGCCGGTCTTCGGCCTGTACGACACGGATTTACTCGGCCACCAAGGCATCCTCGGCGGATCGACCGTCTGCGCGCTCGACCAGGGCCATGCGGCGGCCGCCCTCGCCGCCAGGATCCTGAACGGCGAGGAGCCCGATTCGATCGACGTAGAGCGCCTCGAACGGTCGGTGAACTTCAACTGGAACCAGCTGCAGCGATGGGGAATCGACAAGAAGCGGCTTCCCCCGGGCAGCAGGATCCGCAACGTCATGCCGACCTTCTTCCGGATACACCGGAAAAAGGTCGTCGTCACCGCGATCCTCGTCATCGTGCAGGCGATGTTCATCGTCCTTTTGGTCATCAACAACACTCATCGGCGGCGCATGCAGAAGGCCCTCTCGGAATCCGAGCGGAACTACCGCGAGATCTTCAACGGCGCGAACGACGCGATCCTCATTCACGACGACGCCACCCTGTCGATCGTCGATGTCAACGAGCGCGCGGCGGTGCTGTTCGGATTCTCGCGAAACGAGATGATCGGGAAATCCCTCGGCCTGCTTTTCCCCGGCGAGTCCCCCCGGTCGGAGGATGAGGCCGAGAAACGACTCTCGCTGGCGCGGGAAAAGACGCCGCAGATCTTCGAGTGGCGCGCCAGGCGGAAGGACGGCGGCCGTTTCTGGGTCGAGGTGACCGCCCGGCGGGCCGTCATCGGCGGCAGGAACCGGATCCTCGCAGTCGCGCGGGACATCGCCGAGCGGACGCGGGCCAAGGAGGCCCTCCGGGAGAGCGAGGAACGGATGAGCGTCGTCTTCGACGCATCCGAGGCGGGAATCGCCCTCGTCGACGCCGAGGGCAGGATCGATTTCGCCAACCACCGGATGGCGCGCATGCTGGGGCACCGGTCGCGGGGCGAGATCATCGGCGTGGATTTCCGGTCGTACCTGCACCCGTCCTCTCTCGAGGCGAACGAGCGCACGACCGGGCAGTTGCGGGACGGATCCCTCGATCATCTCCTCTTCGAGCGGCGGTTCGTCCGGGCGAACGGCGAGGAATTCTGGGGGCACGCCTCGGTCCGGGCGCTTCCCGGAACGGACAAGTCGTTCCGGGGCATGGTCGTCGTCGTCACAGACATCACCGAGCGGAAACACATGGAGGAGATGACGGCCCGGCTCGAGGAGCAGGTCCGCCAGGCGCAGAAGATGGAGGCGGTCGGCACGCTCGCAGGCGGCATCGCCCACGATTTCAACAACATACTCACACCGATCCTCGGCTTCGCCGAGATGGCGCTCGAGGAGACCGAGCAGGGCTCCCTCGCGCACGGGGACATCGGCGAGGTGATCAAGGCCGGGCAGCGGGCCCGGGCTCTCGTCCGGCAGATCCTCACCTTCAGCCGCCAGTCGGACGCGGACCGCATCCCCGTGCGCATCCAGTCGGTCGTGCCGGACGCCCTCGCGCTGATACGGGCGTCGATCCCCCCGTCGATCGAGCTCGTCTCCGGGATCGATCCGGATGTCGGGCCGATCCTCGCCGATCCGACGCAGATCCAGCAGATCGTCATGAATCTCTGCATCAACGCCTATCACGCCATGGCCGGATCGGGCGGCGTGCTGCATGTGGAGCTGGAGGAAACAAAGATCGCCAGCAAGGATCCGGCCGTCGAGGAATCGCTCGTGCCGGGGCCCTACGCGAAACTGATTGTCCGCGACACGGGAAAAGGGATGAGCCAGGCGGTCGCCGAACGGGTCTTCGAGCCCTACTTCACGACGAAGCACCAGGGCGAGGGCACGGGGCTCGGCCTCTCCGTCGTCCACGGTATCGTCAAGAGCTGCGCCGGCGCCATCTCTCTCAGCAGCGAGCCCGGCGCGGGAACGACCGTCACCGTCCTGTTGCCGGTCATCGAGCCGCAGGGACCGGAAGCGAACGAGGACGAGATGTCGGCTCTGCCCCTTCCCTCGGGCACCGAGCGGATCATGATCGTCGACGACGAGGAGACGATCATCGAGATGGAACGCAAGATGCTCGAGGGCCTCGGCTACCGCGTGGCGGGATTCCTCGACAGCGAGGAGGCGCGCGAGGCCTTCCTCGCCGACCCCGGCGCCATCGATCTCGTGCTGACCGACCTCGCCATGCCCAGGCTGACCGGCATCGAGCTCGCGGAGGAGATGCTCGCCGCGCGCGGCGATATCCCCATCATCCTCTGCACGGGGTACGGGGAGATGGTCGACGAGAAACGTCTCCTGCGCGTCGGCATCCGCGAGCTCTACCCGAAACCCGTCCGCCGCCGCGAACTGGCCGAACGGATCCGCCGCGTCCTCGACACGGACCGTTCACGGCATCGACCCGGTTGACAAGCCCCCGGCCCGATCGTATATTCAATAACCTACTGTTTTGGTCATCATTAACCGGAGCGACCGCCCGATGCCGTGGAGAATCGCCGTACGAACCCGGAGAAGCGCGGGGGCGAGGTATCTCTCGATCCTCACCCTGCTCGTTCTCGTCGCCGGGCAGGCGATCTGTCTGTCGCACGACCACTGCCCGGGCGATCCCCGATGCGCGTCGCACGAATCCGGGTTCCCCGACGGACACCGCGGAGACGATGATCGCCACGACGCCGCTGCCGGGTTCCACGGGGAACCGGCCGCCCACCTCGACGGGCACGGCGCGATAGACCGGCCGATCCCCCCGCGCCGATCGCTCGACCCCCCGCCGGCCGTGGCGCCGGCCCCGTCGACACCCCCGTTTGTTTCCGGCGCCCGGACGGGGCCCGTGCGCGGCGCCGACCGCGTGTCCTTCTCCCCCGTCGACCGGTACGGCTTCCTCTTCGCCGGCCGGAGCCCGACCTCCGCCTGAATTCCCGTTTCCGTTCACCGTCATCGATCGAACACCATTGACCCGGAAGAACCCGCCGCGAGTCCGTTCCCGCCCCGTGCGGGAAAGGCGGACAGGCGGGCGCCGGGCGACTGGAGAAGACATGCTCCGGAAGACGATTCTCTGCTGCTGTCTCATCGCCGCCGGTCCACGCTGCGCGGCGGCGGACGCCGACGTGCGCCTCCGTTTCGACGGGATCGGCGCGTACGCGCTCGATCACAGCCCCCACGCCCGCATCCTGCGGCGAAACGTCGACCTCGTCGAGGCGCGGCGCGACGCCTCCCTCACGTGGTCGAACCCCGAACTCTCGTGGGAACTCGAGAAGACCGGGACCGGCCCGCTCTCCGACCGGGAATACACCATCGCGCTCGCGAAGGAATTCACGTTGCCGTGGGCGGGAGCGCCCCACCGCGCCGCATGGGAACGCAGGCTCGAGGCGGCCCGCCGCGGGCGCTCCGCCGACACGCGTCGCCTCGTCTCGGAACTCCGGTTCGGCTTCGTCGCCCTCGCGATACGCGATGCGGAATCGGCCCGCCTCGAGCGATTCGAGACGCTGCTGGAGCGCGTGTCGCGCGTCGCCGGATCGCGGGAAAGCGAAGGTGCGCTGTCCGGCGTCGAACGCCGTCTCGTCGATCTGTCGCTCCTCGGCGTCCGCCGCTCGATCCTGGAGATCCGCGACGAGCGCCGAAGCCTCCTGGCCCGCTGGAAGACGGATATGGGGATCCCCGCGGGCGCCGAGGTGACGCTGGAAGCGGGGGAGTCCGTCTGGGGCGGTTTCCGGGAGGTGGATCTCTCAGGGGCGTCCGGCCTGGACGCCACCGCTGATTTCGCGCGGCGGCAGCTGCTCGTCGAGGCGGCCGGGATGGACGTGCGATCGGAACGAGGCGGGATCCTGCCCGCCGTCACCCTCTCGGGCGGATACCGGAACGCGGGGGACGACCGGGACGGATTCGTCGTCGGGCTCTCGGCGCCCCTCCCCTTCCTCGGCAGGAACACCGGCGCGGTGAACGAGCGGCGGGCCGCGTTCGAGACGGCCCGGCTGCGACTCGACCTCTACCGCGCCGGGCGCGATCGGCGCGTGGCCCTTCTCGTCGAGACTGCCGCGGGGAAGGCCGCGCTCCTCGACCGGCATGCCGGGATCGTCGAGGATATCGACGTCCAGATCGAGAATCTCGCCGCATCCTACATCGAGGGCTGGCTGTCCCTGGCCGGCTTCTTCGAGGGGATCGAGATATGCGCCGGCGGCGTCGCCGACTTTTTCGGGCTCCTCGGTGAATTCTACGAAATCGTCTTCGAACTCGAGGCGCTGACCGAGCGCGAGCTGGTGCGCTCCGTCTCGCCGGAACGCGAAGGGAAGGAACGATGAAGAAACCAATCGGCCTCTGCGCGCTCCTCGCCGCGATCCTGCTCGCGTCCTGCGGCGGTGAACGGCCCGCCGACTCCCCGGTTGCGCACGACGACCACGAAGGCGGCGTCTCGTCGACGATCTGGAGCGATTCGCTCGAGGTCTTCGTCGAATGCGGGAAACCGGCGCCGGACCGCGGAACGACCGTCTCCGTCCTCTTGACGCGACTCCCGGATTTCACGCCGCTCCGCGAGGGCGCGGTGACCGTCCGGTTCGCCGGAGAGTC
The DNA here is from genome assembly GCA_016931295.1 of Candidatus Krumholzibacteriota bacterium. Lineage (NCBI taxonomy): Bacteria > Candidatus Krumholzibacteriota > Candidatus Krumholzibacteriota bacterium. Next base: position 79,688 of record JAFGEZ010000022.1, on the reverse strand, counting down.
GGGTTCCGTCGCGACGGCGAGCACGCCCGCGCCGGTTCGTGCGGGGATCTGGGAGGTTTCGCTGCCCGATCTCGGGCCGGGCGAGTACGACCTGGCCGTCGACATCGCCGTGCGCGGCCGCGTGGAACGCTTCGACGCTGGCCGCGTCCGGTTCGGCGGCGACGAGCGCCACGAAACAGAATCAGGCCCGGGCGACGCAGAGAAACCGGACATCGAGGAGGATCACGACGCCCACGGGGATAACCCGGCCCACGAGCCGGCCGGCGAACAGATCGTCTTTCTCAAGGAACAGCAGTGGAACGCCGGGTTCGGCGTCGAACCGGTCCGCCGCGTCGAGATGCAAACGACGATCCCCGCCGTCGCGGAGGTGACCCCCCGGATGAACGGATACGCCGAGATCGTCTCGCCGGTCGATGGGCTGCTCTCCGTCGCCCACAACCGCGGCATGGCGTCGCCCGGCATGCGCGTCGCCGAGGGGGATCCGGTCATGATCGTCTGCCCGCCCCCGGCCGGCGACGGGACGTGGGCCGGGATGCACCTCGGCTACCGGCGCGCGAAAGAGGAATTCGACCGCGCCGGGCGTCTCCGCGAACGCGACGCGATCGCGGCCCGCGACTACGAGGCGATCCGCGAGGCATGGCTCGTGAAAAAGGCCGGCTACGAATCGATCCTCCAGGGAGGGTTCGTCGTTCCCGTCGAGGCGGAGGGAACGAAAGAGATCCATCTCGTGATCAAGGCTCCGATCGGCGGCGTCGTCGCTTCCGTCGAAGTCCTGCCCGGCCAGGCCGTCTCGGCCGGCCGGAAACTCGCGACCGTCGTCGATCCCTCGTCGGTCCGGCTCCGGGTCGACCTCTTCGAGCGGGATTACTACCGCATCGACGAGCCGCGGGGGGCGACGATCGCCGTGCCGGGACTCGATCGAACGCTCCTCGTGGAGGGCGATGATTTCAGGCTCGTCAGCCGCGGCGACATCTTCGACGCGGCGAGCCGGACGATCCCCGTCGTCTTCGAGACGGCCAATCCCGGCGGAGTCCTCAAGATCGGCCAGATCGTCTGCATCGATATATTCACGGCGGCCGCCGCCTCGTCGATCGCCGTGCCCGAGGCGGCGATCATCGACGAGGATTACGGAACGTACGTCTTCGTGCAGACCGGCGGCGAAGTTTTCGAGAAACGGGCCGTCCAAACCGGCGCGCGATGGAACGGCCTCGTCGCCGTCTCCGGAAACGTCGAGGAAGGCGAACGCATCGTCGTGAAGGGCGCATACGGCGTCAAGCTCGCGGCGACGCAGGAAACTGTCGGGGACCCGCACGCCCATTGACGGGGCCCGTCACCAAAGAAAGAGACGACCGATGCTCGACCACCTCATGCAGCTGAGCCTGGACAACCGGGCCGTCGTACTGCTCGCCGCCGCGGTCCTTTTGGCCGTGGGCGTCCTGGTCGCCCTGGACATGCCGATCGACGTCTTTCCCGATCTCACCGCCCCGACGGTCACCGTGCTGACCGAGGCGCACGGGATGGCCCCGGAGGAGGTCGAGATGCTCGTCACGTTCCCGATCGAGACGGCCGTCAACGGCTCCTCGGGGGTCAGGCGCGTCCGGTCGACGTCGATGCAGGGCTTCTCCACCGTCCACGTGGAATTCGACTGGGGAACGGACATCTACAAGGCGCGCCAGATCGTCAACGAGAAGATCCAGACCGCGCTCGCCTCGTTGCCGGAGGAGGCCGGGCAACCGATCCTCGCCCCGGTCTCGTCGATCATGGGAGAGATCATGGCCGTCGGCCTCACCGCCGACACGACCTCGCTGATGGATCTCCGCACGCTCGCCGATTACACGATCCGCACGCGGCTGCTCGCCGTGCCCGGCGTATCGAGCGTCAAGGTGTACGGCGGCGAGGTGAAGCAGTACCAGGTCCTCGTCGATCCCGGACGACTCCGCACGCACGGAATCGGTCTCGGCGATCTCCTCGACGCGGCGGGCGGCGCGAACCTCAACGCAAGCGGCGGCTTCTTCGTCCACTCGGGACGCGAGTACATGATCAGGGGACTGGGACGCATCCGCGACGCGGGGGAGCTCGGGGAGACGGTCGTATCGGTGCGGGAACACGCGCCGATCCTGCTCCGGGATCTCGCTCGCATCGAGACGGGCGCGGCGACGCGCCTCGGCGAGGCCTCGATCAACCGCAAGGAGGGCGTCCTTTTCGTGATCGGCAAGCAACCCGACGCGAACACACTCGAATTGACCGGGCGCATCGACGCCGCCCTCGGCGAGATCGGCGCCGCCCTCCCGGAGGACGTCCGCCTGCACGCGGAGATCTTCCGGCAGTCGGATTTCATCCAGCGCGCGGTGAACAACGTCATGCGCGCCCTGCGCGACGGCGCGGTCCTCGTGGTGATCGTGCTCCTGGTCTTCCTCGCCAACGCCCGGACCACGGTGATCTCGGCCGTCGCGATCCCCCTCTCCCTCGTCATCGCCGTGCTGATTCTGAAGATGCTGGGCCAGTCGATCAATACGATGACGCTCGGCGGCATGGCGATCGCCATCGGCGTGCTCGTCGACGACGCCATCATCTACGTCGAGAACGTCTTCCGCCGGGTCAGGCAGAACGCCGGCCGCGAACCGGGCGAGCGCCGGCTTTTCTGCGAGGTGATCACGGCGGCGTCCGCGGAGATCAGGGCGCCGATCGTCAACGCCACCTTCATCATCATCGTCGTCTTCATTCCCCTCTTCTTCCTCGACGGCGTCGAGGGCCGGATGCTCAAGCCCCTCGGCATCGCCTACGTCGTCTCCGTCTTCGCCTCCCTCCTCGTGGCGGTCACCGTCTCCCCCGCGATGAGCGCGATCCTTTTGAAGAACGGCAAACGGCGCGAGGCGAAGGAGAGCCCCGTCGTTCGCGCGCTCGAGGCGGTTTACCGACCCGTCCTCGGGTGGAGCACCCGCCACGGGGGACCGATCATGACGGTCGCCTCCCTGCTCGTGATACTGACCGTCGTGATGTTCTCGATGCTCGGCCGCTCCTTTCTTCCCGAATTCAGCGAGGGGACGCTCAACATCAGCGTCGCCACGCTGCCCGGCACCTCTCTCGAGGAGTCCGGTCGCATCGGCGCGATGGCCGAACGCCTCCTCCTCGATCTCCCCTCCATCCGGTCGGTCGCGCGGAGAACGGGGCGCACCGAGCACGACGAACATTCGCTCGGCTCCCACGCGCACGAACTGGAGGTCGTCTACGACGAGACCTCGGAGAAAAACGCGCTCTTCGAGGAGATCCGGGATCGCCTGACCTTGCTTCCGGGCACGGTCTTCATCATCGGCCAGCCGATCGGCCACCGCATCGACCACATGCTCTCCGGCACGCGCGCGAACATCGCCGTGAAGATCTTCGGGCCCGACCTCTCCGCGCTGCGGTCGATCTCCTCGGCCGTGGAGAAGGTGATGGGCGGAATCGACGGCGTGACCGACCTGTCGGTGGACCAGCAGGTCGAGATCCCGCAGGTGCGCATCAGGCCAAACCGCCGCATGATGGCCGTCTACGGCCTGACGATGAGGGACATCGACCGGATCATCGACGTCGCCTTTCTCGGGGCGAAGGTGTCGGAGGTCTACGACGGGCAGAACCGGCACGCCCTCGTCGTCCGCTACGACGAGGCCTTCCGCGACGATCTCGAGGCGATCCGCTCGAGCCTCGTCGACACGCCGTCGGGCGCCGTGGTGCCGCTCGACATGGTCGCCGACATCCGCGTCGATCGGGGGCCGAACTACGTGAGTCGCGAGAACGTGCAGCGGAAGATCGTCGTCCAGGCGAACGCGGGGGGCCGCGACGTGGGAGGCGTCGTCGACGAGATCAAGACGGGCATCGCCGCCGCGATCGACCTGCCCGAGGGATACTTCATCCAGTACGGCGGCCGGTTCCAGAGCGCCGAATCGGCGTCGAGGATCATCGGGCTGCTCAGTCTCCTGTCGCTGCTTTTGATCGTCGTCGCCCTCTTCCTCGAATTCGGCAACGCCCGCGACACCCTGCTCGTTCTCGTCAACCTCCCCCTCGCCCTCATCGGGGGGGTCCTCGCCGTCTACCTGACGGGAGGGGTGCTCACCATCGCGGCCCTCGTCGGATTCATCACGCTGTTCGGCATCTCCGTGCGGAACGGGATCATGATGGTATCGCACTACAACCATCTCATGGCCGTCGAGGGGCTTTCCCGCCGCGATGCGGTCATGCGGGGATCGATCGAGCGTCTCAGCCCGATCCTCATGACCGCCCTCACCACCGGGCTCGCGCTCCTGCCGATGGCCCTCGCCGCGGGAGAGCCGGGAAACGAGATCCAGGCGCCCATGTCGATCGTCATCCTCGGCGGCCTCGTCACGGCCACCTTCCTCAACATGATCGTCATCCCGGTTTTGTTTTATCGGTACGGAACGGGGGGCTCGGCGGCGTGCGCGGCGTCGTAGACCGGGCGGGCGGCGGTCACCGCATCCCGGCGATCATCCGCCCGAGGGCCTCCCGGAGGGTCGCTTCATGCTTTCCGTCGAGGCCGGGGATCGCACTGCCGTCGCGGAGACAGGCGGTGAAGAAGGCGGGCGCGCCCGCATCGAGGAGCGCGCCGATCGCCCCGTTCCCCCCCGCCTCGGCGATCTGCTCGCTCAGTTGGTACCCGAGGGCGTAGAAGGGGCCGTTCGAGCGCAGCCCCGCGGCGAGGAGGGAATCGATGCCGGGATCGCCGCGCGCGTAGAGCTCGTCGATGACCAGCGCGAGCAGTTCGCCCCCCGCCCGCGCCTCGTCGGGCGAAAAAGGCGCGTCGCCCGAGCCCCCGACGTAGGTGGCCGTTCCCTCGAGGAAGACGCATGCGAGCGCCTCGTACAGCTTCCTGTCGCGATCGTCGGGAAACGGCCAGGCGACGAGGTCCTCGAACCGGCGCGGAGACTGGCCGAGACGGGAGTGGTGCACCGGACAGAGCCTGAGCTGCAGGCGATGGTAGATCTCGTGCGTGGCGGTGCGGCGGAGCGCCTCGTAGTCGTCCTTGAACTGGACGACGTTCGTGCCGAGCCCGGTGGACGTCGCCCAGCTTCTGACGCCGAAATTGACGCCGAAGCCGATTGTTTCGCTGAGTTCGATCCCCGCCGGCGCGAACTGCGCGATCCGCCCCATCACGTCGTCCGAGAACCCGGCCCGGTGCCGCTCGAGGCGTCCGAGGATATCACCGTAGACGCGGCTGTTCAGGGCGAGATCGGCCATGCAGAAGAGATTGCAGGGATTGATCCATTTCCAGATCATGTCGATCGGCTCGGCGCTCGCCGCGAGGAAAATGAAGCGCGCGAGATCCTCCTCGTCTGGCAGCGGCGGCGGCACGTAGCCGAGATCGCGGCGGTGCCGGAGCATCTCCCGCAGGACCGGGTGCCGGGCCGCCTTTCCGGCCTCGTCCGCCGTCGCCCCTCCCCGGTCGAAGAGGGCGAGCAGCGCGCGGATCGCCGCGGTGTCGATCGAGAGATCGAATCCCTCCGGCGCGCGGTTGAGATAGGGGATGACGAGTGAATCCCCCCGGAAAGCGAGCGGGTAGCCCGTCGATTTTTCGATGGCGCGGCGATTGCGATCCCGTATCTCGGCGAGAAAGAGCGCCGCCTCGACGAACGAGTCGAGATCCCCGATCGACGGGATGCTGTCGGGATCGACGGGAAAGGGGGGCAGGATCCCGTGGAAGGACCCGCCCCGCGCGTCCTGCTCTTCCTGGTACGCGGCGAGGCGGCGCAGGGCGTCGGCCCCGTCGAGCGCCGCGAGCTGTCCTAGAAGGAACCGCGCCTCGACGAGCGTGACGTCCTCGCGGAGGATGGCGAGATGCTTGCGGGCCCCGGCGCCGGCGAGGCTCGAATCGAGTTCCTCCCAGGTCCAGGCGCGCCCTGGATCGAAGAGGCCGGGGGCGTCGGCCGCCGGCGCCGGCCACCCCGGCGCCGCGAGCGAGACGAAAAGACAGATGGCCGCGATTCCCGACATGGATGCCTCCACGGACGCGATGATGGCACACCGCGCCCGCGCGAGGCAAGGATCGCGTGCCGGCCGCCGTCAGCGCTCGAGCATCTTCCGGACGGCCGCGGCGGCGGCCTTCACCAGCGGGTAGGCCGCGGGGGACGCGGTCAACAGCGGGTGCGTGCCGATCTGAGCGGTCATGATCGAGTTGAGCGTCGTGCGCCCCTGGATCAGGAACCCGATGATGTTGGTGATCTCGCCGGCGCTGACGCCCCCCATCACCTCGCCGCCGAGGAGCACGCCGGAGTCGCGCGAGGCGACGAGCTTGACCATCTGCGTGTGGGCGCCGGGCAACGAGCCGGGGTGCTTGTCCATCCCCTCGAAAACGCCGGTGACGATCTCGAATCCCGCTTCCCGCGCCTTGTCCTCGGTCAGGCCCGCGGCGCCGAATCCCGTGTCGCCGATGCCGGTGGAGAAGATCGATATCGTGCCGCTGAAGGTCTTGACCGACGAGAGCCCGTAGAGGTTCATGCCGGCCGTCCGCGCCTCGGCGCAGGCGGTGGAGGCGAGCATGACGGGGACGGGCTTCCTCGTGGTGAAATCCCGCTTCTCCGCGCAATCGCCGGCGGCGAAGACGTCGCGGTCGTCGGTGCGCATGTACTCGTCGACGCAGATGAAGCCCCCCTCGTTCACGCGGAGGCCTGCCTCGCGGGCGAGCGCGGTGTTCGGCCGATAGCCCACCGAGAGGACGACGGCGTCCGCCTCGAGGGTCTCGCCGTTCTCGAGCAGCACGCCGGTGACGGCTTTCTCGCCGAGGATCCGCGTCACGCCCGTGCCGGTGACGACGCGCACCCCGCGCTCGACGAGCAGCCGCTGGGCGCGGGAGGCGATCTCCTCGTCGAAGGCCAGGGCGAGGATGGTGGTCAGCTTCTCGACGAGCGTGATCTCCTTGCCCGTCTTGTTGAGCTCGTCGGAGAACTCGACGCCGATGAAACCGCCGCCGATGACGACGATCTTCCGGTGGCCGTTCAGCGTCTCCTGCGCCTTGTCGAGGTAGACCTTGTTCTTCGGAACGGTGAAGACGTTCTCGAGGCCGGCTCCCTCGAGCCATCCGGGCACCGACGGGGTCGAGCCGGTCGCGATGACGAGCTTGTCGTACCCGATCTTCGTGCCGCCCTCGATCGTGACCGTCTTCTCTTCGCGGTCGATCGAGAGGACCTCGCCGACGATCTGCTCGATGCCCGCGCTGTCGAACGCCTTGTCGGCGGGCATGATGTTCTTCTCGGTGCTCCCCACGGTCCCGAAGACGTACGGAATACCGCAGGGAACGAGCACCTTGCCGTCCTTGCGGACGACGAGGACGCTCCGATCGGGATGGATCGATTTCGCCGTCGTCGCGGCGACGAGCCCCGCCGCGCTGCCGCCGATCACCAGGATGTCCTTCTTCTCCATGTCCGGTCTCCCTTCCGCTCCGCATCCACGGACCGCGAACGATGTCACATAGCAGAATCTGCAAACGGTGTACGATGCGGAATGCCGGAGGCCAAGTCAAGCATCCGCGGCGTATTTCCGTAAAATTTTCCGGTAAATAGGGGATTCCCCCTGCGCGAGCGGGAGTTACGGGACGCGAGTGCGGGCCGGCGGGGCCCTGCGCGAGCGGGCCGACACGGACGACCGGACGGAAACGGCCGCGGAAAGGCGGGCGTTCCGCGGCCGTCGTCATCCGTCATGATCCGATCCCGTCAGAAGGCGAAGCCGACGTTGATGAGGCGGATCGTCGGCAGCACCACGTCGGAGGCGTCGAGATCGCCGCCGAAGAGCCGCATGGCGCCGGCGCCGATGCTCACGTACATCCGTTCGTCCTTCCCGAGAAGCCAGCTGTAGCCGATGTCGATCCCGGCGCCCATGACCCCCTCGGAATCGTCCTCGCCGACGAGCTCCAGTTCCTGGTCGGTCACGCTGTAATACCCGGCGCACAGGCCGAAGAAGAACCCCTTGAAGGCCGCAGTGGGATAGTACCGGACGAAGGCCGTGCCGTTCGTGTAGGTTTCCTGGTCGCCGTCGTCCTCGTCGCCGAAGGCGAGGTAGGTGCCAGACAGGCCGGCGGTCATCGTTGGGGCGAGGGCGAATTCGACCTCGCCGGTGAACCAGGTGAACATCGCGAGGATGGGGTTGATCGAGATCGCGACCTTTCGTTCGGTCCCTTCCTCGCTCATCGCCGCCGCCGGCGCGAGACAGGCGAGCAGGGCGGCAAGGCAGATCGCGGGCAGGATGCGTCTCATCGTCATGCGGGCTCCTTTTCTGTCGGATCGATCGCGGTGATATCCCACTGTCGGAACTGCGTCGCATCAGTATGCGCATCAATCGCACGGCATCGTCAAGCGGATATTCCATCGGCGGCCCCGGCCCCGGGCGCACGAAAACAGAGGGTGAATAATCCTCTTCTCCCGCGGTATAGTGAACGAATCGATGTTTCATTTACACTGGGGAGGGAAGATTGATGAACGCAGGCAGGATCGTCTTCGAATTCGTCGTCACCTTCGCGATCGCCTTCGTCGCCTCGGCGATCGTCTCCGCCGCTTGGGCCGCCGTCGCGCACGGATCCCCGGCAGTCGACTGGGAGACCGCGGCGCGCTTCGGCCTGATCTTCGGCATCGTCTCACCGTGGGTCATCTCCCGCGGCGCGAAACGCTGACCCGGCCTTCCGGCGGCAAAGAACGCTCCGCCGCCGGGGCCCGTCCGGCTCCGGCGGCTCTCCCCCGGTTTTTTTCTGTCGCTGGACCGGGAGGACGTTGTACGCTGCGGCATGACGCTCGCGGCCGTGCCGGTCGGACTCGCCGGCAAACCCTGACCGCCGCCGGCGGGCACCCAGCCGGAAATACAGTCGCCAGGAGGCCCGATGATCGAACCGTCGGCCGCCGGATCGCCCCTCCCGCCCGCGGAGCGGATCGCCGAGATCGACGCGCTGCGCGGCTTCGCCGTGCTCGGCATCCTCGTGATGAACGTCCAGTCCTTCTCCATGCCGGCGATGGCGTACATGAACCCCGCCCTCTTCGGCGATCTCTCCGGCGTCGACCGCGTCCTCTGGTTGCTGAGCCATCTCCTGGCCGACAAGAAGTTCATGACGATCTTCGCGCTCCTCTTCGGGGCGGGAATCGTCCTTTTGACCGAACGCATCGAACGGCGCGGCGGCAGCGCGCGCGGCGTCCACTACCGGAGGACCTTCTGGCTCATCGTCATCGGCCTCGTCCACGCCTACGGGCTCTGGCACGGCGACATCCTCGTCACCTACGGCATCTGCGCCCTCGTCGCCTACCCCTTCCGGCGCGTCCGCCCCGGCCGGCTTCTCGCGGCGGGGCTGTCGATCTTCGCCGTCGCGTCGATATTCTATCTTTTCGTCGGGCTCAGCATGCCCTGGTGGGAACCGGCGAAGATCGAGGGCCTCATGGAGACCTGGCGGCCGCCGGCCGGGCGGATCGCCGGGGAGATCGCCGCGTATCGCGGCGGCTGGCTCGACCAGATGCCGCACCGGGCCGGTCTCTCGTTCTTCATGGAGACCTTTCTCCTGGTCGTCCAGACCGGCTGGCGGACCCTCGGACTGATGCTGACCGGGATGGCCCTCTTCAAGTGGGGCATCCTCTCCGGCCGCCGATCGGCCCGCTTCTACCGGTGGATGGTCGCGCTCGGCCTCCTCGTCGGCCTCCCGGTCGTCGGCTGGGGAGCCATGCGCAACTTCGCCGCCGGCTGGTCGCTCGAGTACTCGATGTTCATCGGCGTCCAGTACAACTACTGGTTCAGCCTTCTCGTCTCGGGGGGATGGATCGGCGCGGTGATGCTCGCGTGCCGTGCAAACGCCATGAAGCGCCCGACACGCACGCTCGCCGCCGTCGGGCGGATGGCCCTCACCAACTATCTCCTGCAGACGGTCATCTGCACCACCCTCTTCTACGGACACGGCTTCAAACTTTTCGGCCGCCTCGGACGCGCCTGGCACCCGCTCGTCATCCTTTTCGTCTGGATCGTCGAACTCGCCTGGTCGCCCTGGTGGCTTGCACGGTTCCGCTTCGGGCCGGTCGAATGGCTCTGGCGGAGCCTCACCTATCGCGCGCGGCAACCGATGCGGCGCTGACGGCGGGAAAGGCGGCAACAGCATGACGACCGTCACGCGTTCCACGATCGCGGGGATCCTCCTCGGCATCGCCGTTCTGGTTGCCGCGGGCTGCGGCGAGTTGTACGAGCCGACCGTCGTCGCCGTCGATCCCGGTATCGACACGGCCCTCGCCGCCGCGGCAGCCTCGGCGATCGACACGGCGGCCACCCTGGCGAGCGTCCGCCGCGCGGGGGCGATCCGCACGATCGTCGTCTACGGCGACTACCGTGCGGCGCTCCGCGAACGCCACCGGCGCACCATCGACCAGATCGACCGCCAGGAGGCGATGCGGCGGCGCATCGGGTGCAGCATCTTCTCCTGGTTCGGCTCCCCGGGCCGGCCCATCGTGGGGCGCAACTTCGACCACGACGAGTCCGGCGTCCTCGTGGGCTTCTGTTTCCCGCCCGGCGGGTACGCATCGGTCGCCGTCAGCCCGATGTTCGCGCTCGGGTTCGCCGGGCCGGTCCGGTTCGACGACGAGTCTCCCCTCCACCGGGAGATCCTGCTCGCCGCCCCCTTCTTTCCCATCGACGGGATGAACGAGCGCGGCCTGCTCGTCACCGTCGCCTCCTACGGCCGCCAGTCGTACGGTCTCGATCCCGGCAGGCCGAGGGGCCACATGCTCTTCGTGATGCGCGAGATGCTCGACAAGGCCGGCGACCTCGACGAGGCGATCGCGATCGCCCGGTCGTACGACATCGTCGACAACGGCTCGAACGTGATCTCGCACCATCTCTTTCTCGCCGACCCGTCGGGCCGCTCGGCGGTTGTGGAGTATTCCGGGGGAAAGATGCAAATCATCGAAAACGACGGCCCGTGGCAGGTGGCGACGAACTCCCGGCTCTTCGAGCGGCCCGAGCGGACGCGCCGGGCGAGCTGCTCGCGCTACCGGACCCTCGCCGGCATCCTCGCGGACGCCGACTCCTCCTTCGGATGGCTCGACGGGATGGCGGCCCTGCGGCGCGTCTCGCAGGAACGGGTGTCGCACGTGGAAGGGGGACGGCGCCTCCTCGTGAGCACGCGGTGGTCCTCGGTCTACGACCTCGAGGCGCGGACGCTGCGCATCGCCGTCGACCGCGACTGGGACACCGTCTACGAGCTGCGCCTGCCGGCGCGACGATGACGTCCGTCGGCCGCGTTCCGCGAGAGACTTGCGATTCCGGTCGGCCGCCTCCCCGAAGACGGCTCGGCCCCGCTCACTTCTCCCCGATGACGAAGATCCTCCCCGAGAGGAAATCGCTCACGACGAGGCGGCCGCCAACGTCGACGGCGTGCCGCGTGATCGCGGGGAGGGCGTCGGCGAACTGCCCCCGGAGGTAGAAGGAGACGTTCGCCGAATCGAAGGCCGTGTCCCCGTACGGGTATCGCTCGCGCCACAGCGTGGAGAAGGTCCCTCTCGCGAGATCGTATTCGGCGATGACGAGTTCGCCTGGAGAGTGCACGGTGACGACCAGCGTGCCCCGCCACGCGAAGAGGTTGTCGGGGAGCCCGTCGAAGGGGATCGAAATCGCCTTCCCCGGCGGCTCGATCCGCTCGAGGGTGCGCCCCCGGTGGGTGATCGCCCACACCTGCTCCAAGCAGCGGCAGAGGCGAAGCGGCCGGGCCGCCGTGGCGACCGACGAGACGGCGAGCGTTGTCTTGTTTACGACGTCGATCCGGTCGTCGTCGAAGGCGGTTACGTAGATCCGAAGGTCGTCCACGGCGAGGTCCGTCGCCGTTCGGCCGAGCTCCACCCGGCCGACGGCCGCCCGCGTCGCCGGGTCGACGACGACGAGGACACCCGGATCGCCGTCGCGCTCCCCCGCACGGACGCGGTAGAGCCGCTTCGCCGCCGGGTCGTACCGGAGAATGCGCTGGGTGTTCTCGCGGTCGACCGTGTCGGGGAGAACGACCCGCCGGGCCGGCTCGAAGAGCCGCACCCCGTCGGGGAGCGTGCCGAGGAAGGCCGCCTCGCGCCCCCAGTTGTTCTGCGTGAAGAAGAGCTCCTCTCCCACGAGTGCCGCCTCGAGCGCCTGGCGCGGGATGCGCCGGTCGTAGAAGGAGAGGTCCTCGTCGCGTATCGTGAGGATCCCGTCTCTCGCGTCCCAGATGTAGACGTTCGGCCAGTAGGACTGGTGGGGGCCGTAGGAGAGGTAGACGTCGTCGCCGGGCGCGGCGACGGCGCGGACGGGGTAGTCGACGGGAAGCCGCCGCATGACGGCGGGCCGTCCCGGGCGCCACTCGAGCATCTCGTCCTCGGCGCCGAAGACGAGGACGCTCCTCCTGGCGGGCACCATTCGGAGATCGACCGGAGCGTGGCCGGTGTGGATCTTTTCGATGTCGCCCGTGGCCGGGTCGAAGACGCTCACCGCCGAACCGAAGGTGCCGTTGACCGCCGAGGCCCCCTTCGGGAAGTACAGGCGCCCCGAGGCCGGGTCGATCGCCATCGAGAACATGTGGGGGATGATCCCGAGCCCCGTGTGGCGCCTGACGAGCCGGCGGGCGGCGAGGTCGACGACGTCGATCTCGCCGTGCGCCCAGCTCGCCACGTAGAGGGTGTCGCCGGTGGCGTCGATCGCCGTGGCGTCGTTGCCGTAGGCGGGGATGGCGATCTCGAAGACGTCGCCTCCCGAACGGACGTCGACGACGTGCACCGTGGCGGCGTTGTCGTAGGGGATGCAGATCTCGCCCCGCGCGGGATTGTAGACGATCCCCACTCCCTCGGTGAGGCCGGGAAGGGCGACGACGAGATCGTCGTCGCCGGCGAGATCGATCCGGCCCGCCTCGACGACCCGGCGGCGAGCCGTCTCCACGACGACGTAGATCGCCTCGTCGTCCGCGCCGGCGAGATGCCACCTGGCCTTGGCGGCGAGGGGAAGGTCGCGCCGCTTCCTCAATTTCCCCGTGGCGCCGTCGAAGAGGGCGAGGGTGGAGGTGAAGCCGTCGATCGCCGCGATCCGGCCCGATGCCGGGTACGCGACGACCTTGCGGATCGGCGGCGGCGGGGTCTGGTTGAGGTTGACGAGGGGCTCCTCGCGGTCGGTCCAGGGGAGGAGCTCGAGTTCGCCGCCCGGCCGCCACATCCCGAGCTTGCTCGACTCGCGGCCGGCGACGAATACGTTCCCCGTCTTCTCGTCGACGGCGATCGACTCGAACTGCGCGGGGGTCTCCACGCGGACCGCCGTTTCCTCCTCCGGCGAGACGACGTAGAAGCAACGCGGCCCGATGAGGCAGATCTCCCCCGTCAGGCGCCGGATCGCGAGCGCCTCGTCCTTGAGATGCTGGAGGGCGCGCCCCCCGATCGGGATGTTCGTCACCGCCCCGGTCGCGCAGTCGATGAACGTCATGGACGAACTGTTCGCGTTCGCCGCGACGAGCCGGCCGCGATCAGCGTCCATCCGGACGAGGACCGGACCGGCCGCGTTGACGTCGAAGCCTTCCGCGGCGAGCATGTCGATCCTCGTGACCTCGATCTCCGCCGCCGCCGGCGCGGCGGCGAGCACGAGACACAGCAGGGCGGCCCATCTCCTCATCGGTCCTCCTTCGATACCGGCCGGGCCCCCGCGGGCACGGCCGTCACTTTTGTCTCCCCCTCGCGGTTCCGTATTGTATAGTGAACGGGCGCGATCCGACAACACGCGAGGCGGGGACGGCCGGCATGATCAAACGATTCTCCCTCTACGGGTTCCTCAAGAACCAGCGCTACTTCGAGCCCTTCATCGTGCTCTATTTCCTCGAGCTGGGATTGTCCTTCACCGAGATCGGCCTCCTCGTCGCCTTCCGCGAGATCTGCATCAACCTCATCGAGGTGCCGAGCGGGGCGCTCGCCGACATCTGGGGACGGCGCCGCTGCATGGTCGTCTCCTTCGCCGCCTACATTTTCTCCTTCGCCCTTTTCGCCGCGGCCCGCTCCTTCGCCGGGCTCTTCCCGCCCCTCTTCCTCTTCGCCGCCGGGGAAGCCTTCCGCACGGGGACGCACAAGGCGATCATCTTCACCTGGCTGCGGCTCGAGGGGCGCACGCCCGAGAAGGCCCGCGTCTACGGCTACACCCGCTCGTGGTCGAAGATCGGCTCGGCCGTCTCGATCGTTTTCGCGACCCTCTTCGTCTTTTTCGCGCGGGATTACCGGATCGTCTTCCTGTTGTCGATCCCCCCGTACGCCGTGGGGATCGTCAACTTCCTCCTCTACCCCGCCGCCCTCGACGGCCGCGCCGCATCGGCGCCGGCGCCGGGCGACGTGTGGCGCCACCTCGCCCGGACGATCCACCGGACGGCGGCCGAGAAGCCGCTCCGCCGGCTCGTGGCCGAGTCGATGGGCTTCGAGGGGATCTTCCGCGCGGTCAAGGACTTTATCCAGCCCCTCATCGCCAGCGCCGCACTGGCCCTGCCCCTCGCGGCAGGCCTCGACGACACCCGCCGGACGGCGCTTCTCGTGGGCCTGGTCTACGTGGTCCTCCATCTCGGCTCCGCCGCGGCGAGCAGGCGCGCGCACGTCATGGCCGAACGGGCCGGCGGCGAGGAACGCGCCTCGCGTCTCCTGTGGCGGAACGCCCTCGTCCTCTACGCGGCCCTCGCCGCCTTCCTGTACGCCGGCGTGACCGCCGCGGCCGTCGTCCTCTTCGTATTCCTGCACCTTCTCCAGAACGTCTGGCGGCCCCTGCTCGTCAGCCGCTTCGACGCGTTCGCCGACGAGCGGTCGGGGGCGACCGTCCTCTCCATCGAGAACCAGGCGAAGACGATCTCGACGATGCTCGTCGCCCCGGCGGTCGGCCTGGCGGTCGACCTCGTCCGGCGGCGCGGGATCGGGGGCGAATTCTGGCCGGTGGGGATCGCCGGCGCGGTCGTCGCCCTCTTTTTCGTGTGGACCGGCGCCCGCCGGGGCAGTTTGAACTGAAGACCGACATCACCGCGCGAGGGGCCGGGCACCGCGCATGTCCTGTTCCGCCAAACCGTTGCAACCTTCGTGGAATAATTGCCAATCGAGAACATTTTTTATTGACGTGCGCCGGGTCGTCTTTTTATACTGTGAATTGTTCACGGCATCAACCGTCGCCGTGGACGGCCATCGATCCCGCCCGTCGCGCCGGAAGTTCCGCCGCCGGGACCGGGACACCAGACAGGGGGAAGAGAACGATGAAACGGATCCTGGCGACGATCGCGGTCCTCGTCGCGGCGGCGCTCCTCGTCCCGGGAGGCGCGTCGGCGACGAACGGCATGAACCTCGAGGGATACGGGCCGATCGCGGCCGCCATGGGCGGCGCCTCGCTCGCCTTCGACAACGGCACGGCGGCCATGATGAACAACCCGGCCACGATGGCCCTCTTTCCCACGGGGCTGCGTTTCGACCTCGCCCTCGGCAGCCTCGGCCCCGACGTCGACGCGATCGTGACGACGCCGATGGGCGCCCTCACCGCGGAGTCCGACGCCACCGCCTTCTACATGCCCGCATTCGGGATGATGTACCGTCGCGACGCGTGGGGCGTCGGGCTGGGCGTCTTCAGCCAGGGCGGCATGGGCACCGAGTACGGGGCCGGCACGTGGCTCGCCGACCCGAGCATGGGCGCCAACACGGCGCTCGACGGCGGGCTGGTCAACCGCTCCGAGCTCAGCGTCGGCCGGGTCATCGTCCCCGGCGTCTACGCGGTGAACGAACAGCTGAGTCTCGGCGCGTCGCTCGAGTTCGTCTGGGCCGGCCTCGACCTCCGGATGGCCCTGAGCGAGGCGCAGTTCCAGGATCTCGCCAATCCGATGGCGCAGAACATCGGCACCGCCTCGGGCACCCTCCTCGGCGCCTTCGGCTCGCTCTACGAGCCCTTCGGCGGCACGGGGATCAGCCGTGTCCACCACGCGTACTTCGACTTCTCGAACGACAGCGACCTCTACGGCCAGGCCCGCGGCGTCGGCGTCGCCGGCAAGATCGGTTTCGTCTTCGAGGTGAACGAGAAGGTGTCGATCGGCGCGACCTACCACAGCCCGACGGCCCTCGGCGACCTCGAGACCGACGAGGCGACGCTCTCGATGGCGGTCAACATCGACCCCGGCGTCCTCCAGGGCCTCCCGACGGGCGAATACGTCGACATGGAGATCCCGGTGAGCGGATCGATCTCCGTCAATGATTTCCAGTGGCCGGCCGTCTACGGGATCGGCGCGGCCGTCCGGCCGAACGACCGGCTCCTCGTCGCGGCCGACCTGCGCTACATCGACTGGTCCGGGGTGATGGAAAACTTCTCGATGACCTTCACCGCCGACGACACCCCCGCCAACGGCGCCTTCGCCGGGCTGGCGATGGACGCGGTCCTCTTCCAGAAGTGGGAAGACCAGGCGGTCGTCTCTCTCGGCGGCGCCGTCAAGGCCACCGACGCCCTCACCATCCGCGCGGGATTCAACTACGGCTCGAATCCCGTCCCCGACGACTACCTGAACGCCCTCTTCCCCGCCATCGTCGAGAGCCATCTCGCCGTCGGCGGGGGCTGGGACTTCGCTGAGCGCGGCGAGGTGAACGTCTCCTTCGTCACCGCCTTCGAGAGCGACGCGACCAACCCCGGCAACGGATCGACGATCCCGCCGGTCGAGTCCACGCATTCGCAGTTCAACTGGATGGTCATGTACAGCTATGGATTCTAGCATCGAACGTCCGGCCGGGGAAACGCACGCCCCTGCCGGGCACGACATCGCGGCGGAGCGGCGGCGGCGGATCGAACGGCTGGGAGAGCTGATCTTCCATCTCCGCCAGAAGTGCGCCCTCAAGGACATGCATCTCGTCCGCGAGCACGGCATCTCGACCGCGGAGTACAACTGCCTCATCCAGTTCTTCGACCGCTCGACCGCGGGGATGAAGGAGCTCGGCGAGCGGCTCGAGATCACGCCGGGCGGCGTGACGCGGATCGTCTCGTCCCTCGAGCGCAAGGGGATACTCGAACGCCGCATCTCGCCGGAGGACCGGCGCGGGATCGACGTCGTGCTGACGAGCGAGGGCGCCAGGATCGTCGGCGACATCCACCGGGCGACGCAGGAGCTGCACGCCGAGATCCTCGCCGGCATCAGCGACGACCGGCAGCAGGACATGATCGGGGCGATCGAGCTGCTCTCGCGCGCGATCGGACGATGGCTCGAGTCGCGCGCGGACGACGGCCGATAAACCAGGTGACGGGCCCGGCAGGCCGGGCTACAATCAAATCGCGGCCCCCAAACCGCGCGGAGGGACCCTGCAGGTGGGAGACGGACATCGCAACCCGATCGAACAAACGCTGACGGCCGTGCTCGTGGCGGCGGCCCTCACCGGCGTCTATGTTTTGTGGACCCGCTCGCTCGAGCCGGCAAACCTCGCCGTCGTCGGATTCTCCGCCCTCGTCGTGGCCGGCCTCTTCACCACCGCGCGGCGGTTTCCCCGCATCACGCCGAAACGGATCCTCTACTCGATCCTCTACCTCTTCTACCTGCTCGGCGCGATCGTGCGTTCGAACCTCGACGTCGCCATCCGCGTCGTCAGGCCGCGCATCCCGATCGACCCGGGCATCGTCGCGGTGACGACGCGGCTCCGATCGCCGATGGGACGGACCGTCCTCGCCAACTCGATCACGCTCACCCCCGGCACGCTCTCCGTCGAGATCCGCGGCGACCGTCTCTACATCCACTGGATCGACGTCGCCGGTCGCGACCGCGAGGCGGCGACCCGCGAGATCGTCCGCCCCTTCGAGCGGTTCCTGGAGGTCATCTTTGGCTGAGCTGCTGATGCATATCGCTGGCGCCGTCGCGCTCGCCGGCGTCCTGCTCGCCGCGGCGCGCTTCCTGCTCGGCCCGAGCCCGGCCGACCGCACCGTCGCGCTCGACACCCTCACGGTGATCTCGATCTCCCTGATCGCCCTCGTGGCGCTCGAGGCGGGACGGGGCATCTACCTCGACGTCGCCATGGTCTACGGCATCCTCAGCTTCATCGGGGTCGTCGCGGTCGCGCGCTACCTGGAAGGGGGACTGTGATGGCGGCGATGCAGCTCGCCGGATCGATCGTCTCGCTCGCCGGGTCGCTCTTCCTCTTTCTCGGCGCGCTCGGCGTCCTCCGCATGCCGGACATCTACAACCGGATGCAGGCGGGGACGAAGGCGACCACGCTCGGCAGCATCATGACGCTCGTCGGCATCGGCATCTACCGCCCCGAATGGCTCCCGCAGACGCTCATCCTCGCCGGGTTCGTCCTGATGACCAATCCCCTCTCCTCGCACGCCCTCGCGCGGGCCGCGCACGCCGCGCGCATCCCCCTCGCCGCCGGCACGGTCGTCGACCGCCTCCGCGAGGACGAGGACGCCGCGGGCGTCGCGGGACACAAGGCCGCGGAGAACGCCCCGGCCGCGGGCGCCGGCTTGAACGACGGGGAGGCGCCGTGATCACCGCCCTCGTCGTCGTCTCCGGGATCGTGATGGTCGCCTCCGCGCTGGCGGCGATGCACCTGCGCAGCCTCGTCGCGGCGATCGTCGCCGTCGGGCTCATGAGCCTCTTCGCGAGCGTCCTCTATCTCGTCCTCGCCGCGCCCGACGTGGCGATGACCGAGGCGGCGATCGGCGCGGGCCTCTCGACGGTGATCTTCCTCTACGCCCTCCGGCGGACGCGAGACCGGGAGGCCGACGATGATTAAGCGCATCATCGCCTTCCATCTCGTCGCCGCGGCGGCCCTCCTGCTCTGGGGGATCGTCGACGGCCGGGTCCCGCCTGGATCCCTCGGCGGCGTCGGCCGCGACTACGTCGAGCGCACGCCGGGGGAGCTCGGCGCGGCGAACGTCGTGACGGGCATCGTCGTCACCTGGCGCGGGCTCGACACCCTGGGCGAGGTGACCGTCCTCTTCCTCGCCGCGGCGGGCGTCGCCCTCGTGCTCCGGCGGCGGGAGGGCGCGGCGGAAAACGCGGCGGCTCCGGAGGCCCCGCGGCGCGACTCGAGCGAGATACTCGAGACGGGAAGCGCCTTCCTCGTCCCGGCGATCGTGATGTTCGGCGTCTACATCTTCCTGAACGGGCACCTCACCCCCGGCGGGGGATTCCAGGGCGGGGCCGTCGTCGCCTCCGCCGTGCTGCTCCTCTTCCTCGTTCACCCCGGTTACCGGACGGCGCATCGCGCACTCGAGGCGGTCGAGTCGGTTTCCGGCGCCCTCTACGTCGCGGCGGGCCTGCTCGGGCTCCTGCTCGCCGGGGGCTTTCTCGACAACCGGTTCCTGCCGCCCGGCGTCTTCGGGACGATCCTCAGCGCGGGAGCCATCCCCGTGATCTACACGCTCATCGGGCTCAAGGTCGGCGCCGAGCTGGCCGGGATCCTCGACTCGTTGCGGGGAGGCGGCGAATGACCGGAGCCCTCGTCATCGGCGCGCTGCTGATCCTCGTGGGGCTGTGGGGGCTCATGACGCGGCGGAACATGATCCGGATGGTGCTGGCGATCGCCGTCGCCGAGACGGGGCTTCAGATCGTCATGATCGCCGTCGGCTATGTCCGGGGCGGCACGGCGCCGATCATAGACTCGGCGCTTTCGGCGGAGGCGGCCGCCGGGGCCGCCGTCGACCCGGTGCCGCAGGCGCTCGTCCTCACGGCGATCGTCATCGGCGTCGCGGTGAACGCGCTGATCCTCGCGCTCGTCGTCAGGCTCCACCGCCGGGGCGGATCGCTCGACGTCGACGATTACACGGAGTCGAGATGGTGAACCCGATCCTCATCGTCGCCCTGCCGCTCGGCGCGGCCTTCCTCCTGCCACTCGCGGCGAGGCTCGGCAAAGCCGCGTCCGCAGCGCTTTTCTACGCCGCCCTCCTCGCCGTCGCGGCGATCGCCGGGCAGTGGACGTACATCCTCGTCGCCGCGGGCGGCGATGCGGCGCGGATCTTCACCGCGGGAGCCCGCCCGCCCCTCTCGATCGAGCTCGCCATGGGACCGGTCGAGGCGGCGCTCGTCTTCGGCGCCGCTCTCGTCGCCCTCGCCGGGAGCGTGTACATGCACCGCGAGATGGAGGGGCCGCGCGACCGGGCCCTCGTGCTCCTCTTCGTCCTCGGCGCGTCGGGGATCGTGATGACGCGCGACGTCTTCAACCTCTTCGTCTTCCTCGAGATCCTCTCGATATCGAGCTACGCCCTCGTCGCCGCGGACGGTTCCCGGCGGGCGACGGCGGCGGCCTTCAAGTACGCGGTGGCGGGAAGCATCGCCTCGATCGCCTTCCTGCTCGGGACGATCCTCCTCTACGCGCAGACCGGCACGCTCGGCCTCGACGGGATGATCGCCCGGGGGGCGGCCGGCCCGGCAATCTTCCTCCTCATGCTCGCGCTCGTCGTCGAGATGAAGCAGTTTCCGGCCAACGGCTGGGCGCTCGACGTCTACGAGTCGGCGCGCCCCGGCGTGGCGGCGCTGATCTCCGCCGCGGGATCGGGGGCGGTTTTCTTCGCCCTCTGGAAAGCGCTGCCGCTGGCGGGGGAGGCCTGGCGGCTGACCGTCGCGATCGCGGGGGGAACGACCTTCGTCGTCTCCGGTTTCATGGGTCTCCGCCAGGGCGGCGCGCGCCGGCTGCTCGGCTATTCCTCGATCGGCCAGATGGGCCTGCTGCTTCTCGTCGCCGGCCTCGCCACCCGGCTCGGCGCGGGGGCGGCGGTCGTCGCGGGCGCCCTCTTCCTGAACCACCTCCTCGCGAAGGCCGGGCTCTTCTGGCTCGCCGGCCTCGTCGACGGCGACCGGCTCGAGTGCTGGAGCGCCCTCGGGCGGCGCCCGGCGATGCTCGCCTTCTTCGGACTCTTTGTGCTCGCCCTCGTCGGGATGCCCCCCTTCGCCGGCTTCTGGGGCAAGTGGTCGCTCGTCACCGCGCTCGCCGGCACGGGCCGCGGGTGGATGTGGACCGTCCTTCTCGGTTCCCTGCTCGAGGCGGCCTACCTCTTCAGGTGGCTCGGGATGGCCGCGCGCCGGGAGCCCGCGGAGGCGGCGCCGGCCGGCGGCCCGCTCCGCCTGGCGCCGATCGGGCTCTTCGCCGCGATCGCCCTGCTGCTCGGCCCGATCTTCGCCCACGGCGCCACGCCGCGCGCCGGGCAGCTCATCGCGGCATTCCCCGGGGGCGCGGCCCCGTGGTGCCCCTTCGCGCGCCTGGTTTCGCCGGCCGTCTTCGCGGCGGGCGAGGCGATCCGCGCATGGCCGGGCGCCTTCCACCTGCCGTGGATCATCGCCGGCCTCCTCGCCGCGCTCGGCGGGCTGCCGGCCCGCCTGCGCGCCGCGCTCGCCATCGCCGCCGTCGCGGGGATCGGCGCGCTCGTCGTCCCGCAGCTCACCGGCCTGCCCCTCGTCTTCGCCGCCTTCTTCGCGGGCGGCGGGCTCGTCCTCTCGATCGCGCTTTTCTCGCGGCGCACGGCCGACGCGGGGCTCTTCCCGCTCGTCGTCCTGATGCTCGGCTCCTTGATCTTCCTTCCCGCCTCGCAAAACACGCTGCAGTTCTTCTTCGCATGGGAGATGATGACCCTCTCCTCCTACCTGCTCGTCCTCCGCGGGCGGCGGGCGGAGAAGGCGGCCCTCTCCTACGCGCTCTTCTCGATCGGCGGGGCCTTCCTCGCCCTCGCCGGCTTCGCGATCGCCTTCGCGTCGACCGGGGGAGACGCCTCCCTCGCCGCCGTCGCCGCCGCCGGAACGCGTTCCTTCGGGCTCGTGGCGGCGGGGATGCTCGTCAAGCTCGCCGCGATCGGCGTCCACGTCTGGGCCCCGGGAACCTACGCCGAGACGGAGGACGACGTGACGCCCCTCTTCTCGGGGCTCCTCTCCAAGGCGGGGATCGCCGGGCTCGTCCTCTTCGGCGCCACGGCCGGATCGATGCGCGCCGGGCCGATCGACCCGTGGACGATCCTCGGGTGGATCGGGGCGCTGACCGCCTTCTTCGCCACCCTCTACGCGGTCTTCCAGGAGGACGCCAAGCGGCTCCTCGCCTGGTCGAGCGTCGGCCAGGTCGGCTACATCGTGCTCGGGCTCGCCGCGATGAGCCACCTCGGCTGGGTCGCCGCCCTCTATCACACGGTCAACCACTTCCTCTTCAAGGCGCTGCTCTTCCTCGCGATCGCCGGCGTCATCCGGCGGACGGGGACGCGCCTGATGTACGAGATGGGCGGCCTCATCAAGCGGATGCCCTTCTCGTTCGTCTCGGTCCTCCTGGGGATCATCGCCCTCTCCGGCGTGCCCCCCCTGACCGGCTTCGGCGGGAAGTGGCTCCTCTACGAGGCGCTGATCGAGCGCGGCTGGCTCCTCCAGACCGGCGTGGCCTTCATGGCGAGCACGATCGCCTTCCTCTACTGCTTCCGCCTGATCCACGCGATCTTCCTCGGCCAGCCGAAACCGCGGTTCCGCTCGGTAAAGCGGGCCCCGCTCGCCCTGCTCGTGCCGCAGTACCTGCTGATCGCGGCGATCATGCTCGTCTCCTTCTTCCCGAAGACGCTCCTTTCCCCGCTCTCCGCGGCGGTCGCCGGCCGTTTCCCCGAGACACTCTCGTGGAGCGGACAGACGGCGACGAGCTCGCTCGGCCACTGGAACGCGACGATCCTCATGATCATGGTGATGACCGTCTTCGCCCTCTCCCTCGTCTACCTGATGCTGATCCTGCCCCGCCCGCAAAAGGTCAGGCAGTTCAACATCGTCTACGCGTCCGAGCGCCCCGACCGCCCCGAGACGACCCACTACGCGTGGCGCTTCTTCGCTCCCTACGAGCGGGCGATGGCTCCCGTCCTCAGGCCCCTCGTCAGGCGGTTCTGGGAATCCGTCGCCGAGTGGGCGCTGACGGCCGGCGGCGCGCTCCGGCAGGTCTACACGGGGAACGCGCAGACATACGCGATCTTCATCCTCCTCCAGGGGGCGATCCTGTGGCTCATCTCGCGGGGGGTGGCGCGATGACGTACTGGCTCGCCGCCGTCGGACGGGCGATCGTCTCGCTCTTCTTCATCATGAACGTCGGCCTTCTCACCTTCGGGGTCGTCGGGCGCATCGTCGCGCGCGTCCACGGCCGCATCGGGCCGCCGGTCTGGCAGCCCTACGTCAACATCGTCAAGACGATCTCGATGCGGACCGCCGTGTCGCACGGCGTGATGTTCTATCTCGGACCGGTCTTCCGCATCACCGGCGGCGTGGGCCTCTACCTGCTCATTCCCGCCGTCCACGGCTCGACGTGGCTGGGGAACTTCCACTTCACGGGCGACCTCATCCTCGTCGTCTACTTCATCTTCTTCGGCATGCTCGGCATGGCGCTCGGCGCCGCCGAGAGCGGGCACCCCTACTCGGCCATGGGGGTCATGCGCGGGCTCACCCAGGTGACCGCATCGGAGGTCCCCTTCGCATTCGCGATCATCGCGCTGGCCGCCCGGCACCACAGCCTCTCGATCACGGAGATCGTCGCCGCGCAGCAGGGCGGGCTGCTGCACTGGAACCTCTTCGTCGCGCCGGTGGCGACGGCGGCGGGGCTCTTCTCGCTGCTCGGGATGATGATGCAGTCGCCCTTCGACATCCATCTCGCCCCGCAGGAGATCCCGATCGGCCCGCCGACGGAGTTCCACAGCTCGTACCTGGCGCTCCTGCAGACCAACCGCTCGATCTTCGCCACGGCGAAGCTCGTGCTCTTCGTGAACCTCTTCTTCGGCGGCGCGACGTCGATCGTCGCGCTCGTCGTGAAGGTGTTCGTCCTCTTCCTCTTCCCGGTGGCCGTGGGGGTCGTCTTTCCCCGCTACCGGGTGGAACAATCGGTGCGATGGTTCCTCGGCGTGCCGACGGCGATCGGCATCGCCGCGGTGCTGATCGAGACCTTCTGATCGGAGAGACCATGACCGACGACGAACGGCGCATCATCGATCCGCGCGAGGCGACCCCCGCCGGCGCCGCGGCCGACCGGCCCGCCGGCGGATCGGCGGCCGGGGAGATCGACGAGATGGCCGAGCTCTTCTGCGACGCCAGGCCGCAGGCGGTCGATCCGGCCGCCAACCGCGTCGTGCGCGCCTTCTACAACTGGGCCCAGGCGAACTCCCTCTTCATCCTCGCCTTCGGCACGGGATGCGGGGCGATCGAGCTGCGGCCGCTCTTCACGGCGCGCTACGACATCTCGCGCTACGGGATCATGCCGCGGCCGACGCCGCGCCAGTCGGGGCTCTTCATCATCGGCGGCTACGCGTCGATCAAGACGATGAAGCGGATCATCCGGTCGTACGAACAGATGCAGAACCCGAAGTTCGTCATGGGTCTCGGCTCCTGCACGGTGAACGGCGGGATGTACTGGGACTCCTACAACACGATCAACCGGCTCGACTACTACCTTCCCGTGGACGTCTACGTGGCCGGGTGCATGCCGCGCCCCGAGTCGCTGATCGCGGGATTCGGCCGGCTCAAGACGCTGATCCGCGAGGGCAGGGCCGAGGGGGCCAACCGGTACGCCGAGAACTTCGACTGGTACAAGGCGAACCAGAAGCGGATCATCAAGGACTGGAACATGCCGGAGTACAACTGGTAGGCCCGTCGGGCCCGCCCGGAGAGACGACGATGGAAGACACGCTGCGCACACTCGTGGAACGCTTCGACGCGACCGGCGTCGACCGCCGACGCGACCGGCTCGCCTTCGCGATCGTGCCGCCGGACCGTCTCGTCGACGCGGTCACGTGGCTGCGCGACCTGGCCGGCTATCGCCACCTCGTCCTTCTCACCGCCGTGGACCGGATCGAGGAGGGGATCTTCCGTCTCCTCTACCTGCTCCGCGCCCCGGAGGAACGGGCCGACATCGGGCTCCACGTCGATGTGCCCCGCGAGGGGGCGTCGATGGAGAGCATCCACCATCTCTGGGCGGCGGCGCGGGTCTACCAGCGCGAGTTGCGGGAGATGTTCGGGATCGATTTCCCGGGCAGCCCGGAGGTGGACGTCTCCATGATCCTCGAGGGATGGGACGGCCCGCCGCCGATGCGGCGGGATTTCGACACGAGAAAATACAGCGAGGAGACTTTCTACCCGCGGGAGGGGCGCGAGACGCGCGATCCGGCCGCACACGCGGCCGTCACCCGTTACCCCGCGGACGAGCAGGTGAAGGATGAGATACGACGAGTCGCCAGGGAAAACCGGACGCGCGGCGAATAGCCCGGGGCCGGCGCCCGATCCGGGCGCGCCGCCGAGGGCAGCCGTTTCCCGCCCCCCCGATCCGTGGCCTCCCGTCCGGGGAGAGCGCCCGGCGCTCGACCTCGACAGCGGCCGCTACCTGAAGATCTGGCAGGGGCCGCAGCACCCGGGGAGCACGGGCAACATGGCCCTCGAGCTGACGCTCGAGGGGGACGTCGTCGTGGACTGCCGCACGCACGTCGGCTACCTGCACCGGGGCTTCGAGAAGCTGATGGAGCGGCGGCGCTTCATCCAGTGCTTCCCGATCGTCTGCCGCATCTGCGTGCCGGAGCCCGATTTCAACGAGTACCTCTTCGCCGCGGCGACCGAGGAGCTGGCCGGGATCGCGATCCCCGAGCGCGCCCGCTGGATCCGGGCCCTCACCCTCGAGCTCACACGGATCGCCTCGCTCACGATGGGGCTCGGCGGCCAGGCGGGGGCCTTCGGCCTCGGCACGGTCGGGCAGTGGGCCGTCGCCCACCGCGATTTCGTCCTCGACCTCTTCGAGGAGCTGAGCGGCCACCGCATCTACCACATGTACATCATCCCCGGCGGCGTCCGCGACGACCTCCCCGAGGGATTCGCCGGCCGGATCGAGGACGTCCTGGGGAAGATCGAGACGCTCGTCGGCGACATCGAGCGCGTGATGTTCGCCAACGCCGTCTTCAAGGCCCGCGCGCGCGGTCTCGGCCGGATCCCCCCGGAATGGATCGAGTTCTTCGGCGTCACGGGGACGACCGCCCGCGCCGCCGGCGTCCGCCGGGACGTCCGGCGCGACGCCCCCTACCTCGTCTACGACGAGCTCGCATTCGAGCCGATCGTCGGAACGCGGTCGGACGTCTACGAACGGTCGCTCCTGCGCAAGGAGGAGATCCTCCTCGCCGTCCGCCTCGTCCGCGAGATCCTCGCGCGGATGCCGCGCGGCCCGGTGCGCGAGCGCCTGCCCAACCCGCTGCACTGGCGGATCCCCGCGGGCGAGACCTACGTCCGCGCCGAGAGCGGGCGCGGGGAATACGGATACTACCTGGTCGCCGACGGCACGGCATACCCCCGGCGGGTCTGCGTGCGCGGCGCGAGCTACACGCACGCGATGGCCCTCCTCGAGGAGCTGGCCGTCGGCGTCAGCGTGGCGGACGTGGCGGGGCTGATGGCCTCGCTGCAGACCTGTCCGCCCGAGATCGAGAGATAGGATGAACCTGAGAGACGTCATATCGCCCTTCTACGCCTGGAAGCGGGCGCTCGAGAAGCCCTTCACGATCCGCCGCCCCGTCGAGGACCGCCCCGGCTCGCCGCGCTACCGCGGCTTCCACGTGAACGACGTCGACCGCTGCATCGGCTGCGGCACCTGCGAGGCGATCTGCCAGAACGAGGCGATCGACATGGTCTTTGTTCCCGGGGCCGACCCGGCCACGGGCGCCGCCGCCGGCGACAGCGGTTTGCGCCCCCGCGTCGACTACGGACGCTGCTGCTGGTGCGCCCTCTGCGTCGACGTCTGCCCGACCGGCTGCCTCGGGATGGCGAGCGAGTACAACTGGATCACGCTCGACGGCGACGACTGGCGGTACGTGCCGGGCGTCGAGACGAAGCCGTGGGACGGCGACGGCCGCGGCTACCGCCGCGGCGGGGAGGCGTGGCTGCTCGACCCGGCGCGGACGGCGATGCCGATGCTCGAGCCGGCCGCCCGGAGCCGGACCTTCGACGAGATGACACTCGGCTACGACGACGATCTCGCCCGGGCCGAGGCGATGCGGTGCATCGAGTGCGGCCTCTGCGTCGAGGCCTGCCCCACGCACATGGACGTGCCGCAGTACATCCGCGCGATCCGGGAAAACCGTCTCGACGACGCCCTCGAGCTCCTCTACGACACCAATCCCTTCTCCGAGTCCTGCGGCCGCGTCTGCACGGCGCGGTGCGAGGAGGCCTGCGCCCTCGGCCGCGAGGGCGAGCCGATCGCGATCCGCTGGCTGAAGCGCCACATCACCGATTCCACGCTCGCGCGCCGCAACGAGGTCATCGCCCCCTCGCGCACGCGCGCCGACACGGGAAAGCGCGTCGCGGTCGTCGGCGGGGGGCCCTCCGGGCTCACCGCGGCCTTCTACCTCCGCCAGTTCGGGCACGCCGTGACCGTCTTCGAGATGAACGGGCAGCTCGGCGGGATGCTGCGCTACGGGATCCCCGCCTACCGGCTCCCCGACGAGGTGCTCGACCGCGAGATCGGCGTGATCCTCGACGCCGGCGTCGAGACCGAGCTCGGCGTGCGCGTCGGCGGCGACACGGGGCTCGCCGACCTGCGCAGGCGGTTCGACGCCGTCTACGTCGCCATCGGCGCCTGGGAGGGCAGCCGCATGCCGATCGACGGGCTCGACGAGGCCGGCGTCCTCATCGGGATCGAGTTCCTCGATCGCATCGCCGGCGGCGAGCGCCCCGACCTCGGCCGCTCGGTGGCCGTCGTCGGCGGCGGCAACACGGCGATGGACTGCTGCCGGTCGGCCGTGCGGCTCGGCGCCGGCGAGGTGCGGATCCTCTACCGCCGGACCGAGCGGGAGATGCCGGCCGCCCGCGAGGAGATCGAGGAGGCGCGCGAGGAGGGCGTCGTCATGGACTTCCTCGTCACGCCCGTCGGCATCGCGCGCCGCGGCGGCCGCCTCGCGATCACCTGCCTCCGGATGGAGCTCGGCGAGCCCGACGCGAGCGGACGCCGCCGCCCCGTGCCGATCGAGAAATCGGAGTTCGTCGTCGAGGCCGACACCTGCATCATGGCGATCGGCCAGCAGGTCGTCGGCCGGATGGCCGAGGAGGCGGGCGTCGCCGTGACGCGCTGGAACACCGTGGAGACCGATCCCGACACCCTCCAGACCGACGTGGCGGGGATCTTCGCCGGCGGGGACGGCCGGACCGGCCCCGACGACGCCATCGCCGCCGTCGCCGACGGCAAGCGAGCCGCCTGGCGCATCCATCGATACCTGATGAAAGGAACGCCATGAGCCGGGATGCGAAACAGCCGCGTTTCGACACGATCGACGCGGTCTTCGACTTCGCCGTGGAGAAAGAGGAAGAGGCCGCCGCGTTCTACCGCGAGTGGGCCGACCGGGTCGCCCACGAGGCGATCCGGCGCGTCTTCGCCGAGTTCGCCGGCGAGGAGGAGAAGCACCGCGCGAAGCTCGTCGCCGCCCGCGAGGGCGCGTCGACGATCCACGAGGGCGGGCGCGTCCCCGACCTCAGGCTCGCCGACCACTTCGTCGACGTCGAGCCGCACCCCGACATGAGCTACGGGGACGCGCTCCGCGTTGCGATCGCCCGCGAGAAGGCCGCTCACGACATGTACCTCGACCTCGCCGCCGCCTGGTCGTCGACCCGGTTCGCCGGCCTCTTCGCCGACCTCGCCGAGGAGGAGGCCGGGCACAAGCTGAAGCTCGAGACGATCTACGACGACACCTTCCTGAAGGAAGGCTGACCCGCGATCACCGGGCCGTTTGCCCGCCCCGACGCCCGCGTTCCGGCCCGCCCCGCGCGTTACAGCGCCGGATCGCCGCCGCCCGTTTCACCGCGGAATCTTTCCCGCCCGCGAAAATTATTTGATTTTCCGATTAATGAACGCCGCCCCGCTCGCGTACCATGGACGTGAACGCGAAAGAAACACACGGGGAACAGGCGATCATGGACGAAACGGCTCCACGTATCGATATCGACGAGGCCGCCGGCAGGTTCCGGCGGGGCGACGAGGAGGCATTCCGCGAGATCGTCGAGACGATGACGCGCCCCCTCGCCGCCGCCGCGTGGCGGTACGCGCAGGACTGGGACACGGCGCGCGACCTCTGCCAGGAGACGTGGATCAGGGTCTGGGAGACGATCGATCGCTACGACCCGGGCCGGTCCTTCGCCGCGTGGCTCTTCACCATACACCGGAACAACTGCCTGAGCTGGCTCCGGCGCGCCTCGACGCGGCGCGAGGTCGCCACGGACCGGCCGCTGCGGATCGTCCGCGAACACGAGGGGCCCGACCGGCGCTGCGAGCGGGGCGAGTTCGTCCGGCGCGTCCTCGGCGCCGCCCGGACCCTCCCCGACCGGCAGCGGGAGGTCTTTCTCGCCGTCGACGTCGAGCAGCGCCCCCGCGTCGAGGTGGAAACGATGCTCGGCATGAGCGAGGCGACGCTCCGGACGACCCTGCACAACGCGAGGAAACGAGTCGCGCGCCTTCTCGGCGCGACGGAGGACCGATCATGAACGCACGAAACGACTGCGAACGCTTCCAGGATCTCCTCGACGGCCTGCCCGGCCTCGCGTTGGACGAGCGGGCGGAGCTCGACGCCCACGCCGCACGCTGCGGCGAGTGCGCCGCGATGCTCGAGATCCGCATGGCCTTTCTCGAACCGCCCGCCGGCACGCTCGAGGATCGGGTGCCCGACGGGACGGCCGGCGCGATGTGGCGCCGGGTCTCCGCAGGGATCGAGCGCCGGCGCGCGCACGCGATCATCTCCCCCGCCGGCGGCAGGCGGCGTGCCTTCGTCCCGGCCCTCGCCGCTGCGGTCGCCGTCCTCGTATTCACGCTCGGCTTCCTCTTGTCGGAAATCCGACATCTCCGGCAAAGCGAAACGCGCCTCCTGAGCATGGTCCAAAGCCAGGAGAAGGCGATCGATCTCGTCCTCGCCCGGAACGACGAAACGGCCGCCGGCGCACCGATGTCCTTCGGCGGCCGCGGCGAGCTCAAAGCGGGAGAGCTCCTCGCGATGCTCGGGAAACTCGACCCGGACGTATCGGTCCTCGGCGCCGCCGAGACCGGACGCCTGCTCGCCGGGTGGAACCGGTTCGCCCTCCTCGCCCTCCTCGCCGGCAGTGACCGGGTCGAGACGGAAGACGGGATCCAGGCGGGCGAGCTCGCGGCGCTGATCCGCGCATCGGGCGTCTCACCGGAGACGCGCATCCCCGCCCGGCTCGTGAACGCGGCCGCCCGGGGCCGCGGCAGACCGGGCATGACGCTGTGAACGGAATGACGGACACGATCGAACGCAAGGAGAAGACGATCATGAAAACGACACGAAAGAAGACGATCGCCCTCGCCGCGGCGGCCCTGCTCGTCGCGTTCCTCGGGGGATGCAACGAATACCGGATCGCGGTCTCGGTCGACGGGAACGGCGGCGGCACGAGGGCCGTGGAGCTCACGATGGAGGAGGTCTCCGGCGAGCAGGTCACCGTCGACGTGGACGAGATGCCCCGCATCTTCGCCATCGGGGACGATGCAACCGAACGCATCGAGCGTCGGACAACCGACGACGGATCGCAGCAGCTCGTCTACCGCACCTCGCGGACGATGAAGACGCCGGCCGACTGGGCGGCGGCGAAGACGGACGTGCAGATCGACGCGGCTCTCGCCGGCGGCGACTTCGCCGACGTGCGGTTCACGAACAGCGTCTCCGTCGAGACGGACCGTTCCGCCTCGGGCCGCCGGTACACCTACCGCGAGACCTTCGCCTGGCGCGGCCTGCTCGACGTGCTCGCCGAAAAGATGGCGGATCGGTACGTTTTCCGGATGGCCGAGCGATTCCCCGATCTCACCGGCGAGGAGAAGGCCGGGCTCCGCGGCGCCATGGCGGGGGTGATCACGGTGGGGTTCAAGAGCATGCGCGAAAAGGACGACGAGATGGAGAAGCTCCGCGAGTTCGCCTCGCTCGTCACCGAACAGTCGGCGGCGATCCTCGGCGACCGGATCACGGGAAGCGCGAAATCCCACGTCTTCGACCTCGCGCACGACGTCATCACCGATCCGCAGGACATCCTCGCCGCGCAGATCCAGCGCGTCCTGCCCGGGGTGCTCGTCGCCGGCCACACGGGGATCGTCCTCGAGGTGACGATGCCCGGACGGATCGTCGAGACGAACGGCACGATCTCGGGGGAGAGCACGGTCCGCTGGGAGATCCAGCCCCTCGACATGTTCTCCGTGCCGCGCGAGGCCCTGGCGATCTCCGAGATCGCCGACTGACGCGGCGCGCGTCATCTCATGACGACGACCTTCCTGCAGGCCTGGTAGTTTCCGGCCGCGACCTTCACGAAGTAGACGCCGGGGGCAACGGGCCGCCCCCGGTGGTCCCTCGTGTCCCAGACGACCGTCTTCAGCCCGCCGTACCGGCTCCGGCTGTAGAGGGTCCGCACGCGCCGGCCGGCCGCGTCGTAGACCTTGATGTCGACGAAGGTCTTCGCCTCCACGATCCCCCCGGCGTCGGGGTCGTCAGCCGAGTTCCGCCATTCCACCGGCACGTTCACGGTGAAGACGACGCGGTCGGTGGCGGGATTCGGCAGGAAGGGCGAGACGAGGCCGTCCCCGACCGGGACGATCGTCATCCCGCTCGTCTCGGCGCTCGGGAACCGGTACACGATCGGCTCGCCGCCGATGACGAGGGTGAACCGCGCGACGACGCGATAGCCGTAGCGGCGCCCCGGCAGGACGGTCCCGTCCTCGAACCGGTAGTGGCTCCTCCGGTAGCCCGTCTCGACGGGCGTATCGACCGTCGCGATGACCGTCGCCCGCTCCCCCGCCGTGATGTCGCGGCGCTCGACCTCGAAATCGGCCCCGAAGACCTCGCTCGACGTCGTCCATTCGAGGGTGTTCGATCCCTCCTCCAGCGCGAGCGACAGGGCGAAGTACCGGAGTCCGACGAAGAGCACGTCGCGCTCCGCGCCCCCCCGGTAGCCGGCGGCGTTCCGTCCCTCGACCCGCACGACGTTCAGCCCCGGCTCGAACCCCACGAGGGTATCCGAGACGTCCTCCCTGCTCTCGTTCCACGTACCGTCGGCCGGCGGGGCGCCGGGGCCGGAAACCTGCATCCCGTTGACGAACCACGCGCCGTCGACGAGCCGCTGGGCCACGTCGTTCATCAGGCCGGGAAAGAGGGCGAGCTGCGCCGGATTCGCGTTCGGCCGCGCGACCCCCTCGATCCGCGCCCCCATGACGAAGCGGTTCGCGTAGATCGTGTCGGGATTCACGCCGGGGGCGTCGATGAACTCGACGACGGGCGGCACTTCCAGGACGTCGGGGATCGAGTTCCAGTCGTCGTCGGCGAGCCCGATCTGCCCCATCGTCCACTCGCACACGGTCAGCGCCTCCTCGCCGGTGACGCCACGCATGACGCAGGGCGCGATCTCCGTGCAGGGAAGATACTCCGTGTTGCGGTTCGGCACGGCGAGGTATCCGGCGGTCGTGTCGCAGGTCAGGTGCGACCAGCCGTTCTCGTCGAGCGCCCAGAAGACGTGGCACAGCTCGCGGACGAACGAGCGGGCGAATCCCTCCCCGTACCCGAACCGGCATGCGGGAAAGGGCACGACGCAGTACGGGCCGCCGTGCATTGCCCATGAGATGACGGGGCTCGCGTTCCAGCAGCCCGGATCGTACACCCCCGCCGCGGGGTCGTAATGCGCGCTCTGGTCGACGATGAAGGCGGTGAAAACCCAGTCCGCTCCCTGCGCCGCTCGCTCGCCTTCGTTGAATTCGTGGACGGAGAGGTGGACGTCCGTCTCCGACGCCGCGAACCCGAGGGCGGTCATGGCCTGGGCGATCCAGCGGGGCGCCGATTCCCAGTTGGTCTCGATCGGCTCGCCCGCCACCGGGACCTTGATGAAACGATCGTAGTTCAAAACGAACTCGAGGTCCACCCAGCGCAGCTCCTCCCGCAGCTCGTCGAGCCCCGTTGCGACGCCCGCGACGGCGAGGCCGATCTCGTCGAGCGACCAGTTCTCCCCGTCCCCCTCGCTCTCGGGGAAGACGAGGTTGACCAGCACCGTGCCGTAGAGGATCTCGCTGTTCTGGTAGAACCGCCTGGTTGTCTCCGACGGGCTCCGGTCTCCGGCCGCCCCGCCGCCGGCGCGCGCCGCCGTCGCGGGCGTCGGCAGGAGAGCGGAGACCGGCCGCCGCTCATGCGCCGGTTCGCCCCGCGACCCCGCGAACCGTCCCGCGAGGAGCGCGCGGACGGCCGCGATCGTCGGGCGCGGCGCGTCGAACGCAAACAAACCGCCGGCGTCCCGGAGGAGAACGACGGGGAGACCGGCGATATCGCCGCGTTCGACGCCTGCGGGAAACCGTCCGAAGAGAACGTCCGGTGGAAAGGAGACGGCGATGCGCGCCCCGCTCCGCACGAGAGCGGCACGGGCGGCGCGAAAGACGGCCGGGTCGCCATCGGGAATGACGCAGGCCGCCGGCGTGCAGTCGTCGAATTGCGCACGGGCCGGCAAATCGGCCGGCACGGCGGCGCCGAGGACGAGCATCGCGAGAATCGCGCGCCTCATCAGCATTCCTCATCGCATGCAACGGCGGGGTCACTTGAAATATACGGTACGCCGCGCGACGCCACAATGAATGTTCGTAACCGGCGGGCGCGCCGGGCGACGAGTGGACGGGGGCCCCACCCCCCCCTGCTTTCTTCACGGACCGACGCGAAAGGCAGTTTGCATGACGACTCGAATACGGGGGATCGCCCCCTGCCTCCTTCTCGTTTCCCTGTTTGCCGGTTGCGGCGACCAGGAGATCGGCAGCGTCCGGCTCGACCGGACGATCACGATCGACGGCAGCGCCGCCGACTGGACCGGTGTCGTGACCTACCTCGAGCGCGAGACGATGACGGTCATGCGCTTCGCCAATGACGACCGGTTCCTCTACATCCTCGTCTCATCCTCCGACGTGACGATGCAGCGACGGGTCCTGGCCGCCGGGATGACCGTCTGGTTCGACCCTGACGGCGGCGGCGACAAGACCTTCGGCATCGCCTACCCCCGGAAGATGCCGATGGCGATGGCCGGCGCCGCTCCGGGGATGCCGGGGACGGATCCCCGCGCCGTCCCCGGGACGGGCGACGCGGCGAGCGGCGGCGCCAGGGACGATGCCGCGGGTGACGGAGAGGGCAGGGGCCGGGCGGGCGGCGCCGGGATGATCGAGCGACTGATGCGGGACCGGCGCGACGATCTCGATATCCTCGGCCCGGCGAAGGACGCATGCCTGCTGGCGACGGTCGACGAAGCGGCCGCGTACGGGATCGAGGCGATGATCGGATACGAGAACCGTGCACTCGTCTGCGAGCTCAGGATACCGCTCGCGGGGATCGGCGGATCCCCTTACGCTATCGGCGTCCCGGAAGACGCGGCCGTCGGCGTCACGATCGCGACGGGCCGCATGGAGCGCCCGGCGGGCGGCATGGGCGCTCGGCCCGGCGGCGGTATGGGCGAGGACATGGGCGAGCCCCCCGGCGGCGGCATGGGAGGACGGCCCGGCGGCGGCATGGGCGGACGGCCCGGCGGCGGCATGGGCGGACGTCCGGGCGACGATGCGGGTGGTGGGATGCAGGCGTCCGCCAAGCCCTTCTCCTTTCACGCGAAACTCATTCTCGCCGGGGCATCCGGCGAGGCGACGGGGAAAAAACGGTAACCGCTTTTTCCTGCACGTATTACAAGGGAATCACGTGTACCCGGCCGGCCTGGTGTTCCGGCCGGGCGTCGTTTTTTTACTGAAATTAGTTGTATATATACAATATTTCGTGATATATTACCGACATGGAAACGCGGAAGCTGTACAACCGGATCGCCGTCCTCCGCAAGGAACGCGGCGTCTCGCGCCGGGAGCTGGCCGACCGGATCGGCGTCAACGTCCAGACCGTCGGCTACCTCGAGCGCGAAGAATACAACCCGAGCCTCGATCTCGCCCTGCGCATCAGCGAATTCTTCGGCCTGCCAGTCGACCTGGTCTTCTCGACGGAGCCGATGCGGGCGCTGAGCGAGGAATTGCTCGACTACCGGAACCGGGGAGGGAATTCTCGATGAAACGCGAACACTCGATCGGCACGCGCCGCGCGTGGATCGTCCTGAACTATGCGGCCCTCGTTCTCTTCATCGCCGTCTTCGCCGCGGCGGCGCGCGCGGGATGGGGATTCAGGCCGGCCGCCGCGCTCGTCTGCCTCGCCGCGGTGGGCATCTGGAGCTTCGTCTCCCTCTACGGCCGCACGGGGCTGTGGCGGCTCGTCCATGCGCCCGGCGATCGCCTGGACGAGCGCGAGGTGCAGCTGACGCGCGAGGCCCTGCGGTACGCCTACGCCGTCTTCACCGTCATCGCGCTGGTCTATCTCCTGCTGGCGAACATCGTTTCGCGTTTCCCGCTGCTCTCCTTCGAGCCGAAGACGCGTGGCTCGCTGGGAATGATCGCCGTGATGGGGCTCCTGTATCTCGCGCATACGCTCCCCGCGGCGGTGATCGCCTGGCGAGAGCGGCGGATCGCCGTCGACTGAAACCCGCCGGCTCTTCCCCTGTCCAACCGTGCACCGGACGGATGAATTCCTGAAACTCCGCCCGCCGACATTCCGTATCCCTGTCGAGAGGGAACCATTGCAATCCATTCAGGGAGTAACGCACGATGAAACGGAACGTGAGCCTCATTGCCTTCGTTCTGCTGCTGACCGCGCTCGCATCGGCGCAATGGGGCTGCAGCAGGTCGAACTCGACCACGACCGACAAGGGAAAAAACAAGCTCGTCGTGCCCGTCGAGATCGGCGCCGTCATCTCGGGTGACATCGCGGCCTATTTCACCGGCACGGCCACGGTCGAGGCCGAGCAGGAGACCGAGGTCGTCGCCAAGGTCGGCGGCGTCGTCGAGCGGATCCTCGTGGAGGAGGGGGACTACGTGCAGGCCGGGCAGGTCATCGCGAAGCTCGACGAGGAGAAGATCGCCGTCCAGCTCGAACAGGCGCAGGCAAATCTCGCCCGCCTGGAGAACAGTTACCGCCGGAACGAGGACCTGCACGCGAAACAGCTCGTCTCGACCGAGGTCTTCCAGCAGGCCAAGTACGATTACGAGCAGCAGAAGGCGGCCTTCGACCTGGCCAGGCTCGACCTGAAGTACACCGACATCCGCACGCCGATCGCCGGCGTCGTCGCCGAGCGGCTCGTCAAGGTCGGCAACATGATCCTCCCCAACCAGCCGGTCTACCGTGTCACCGGGCTCGATCCCCTGATCGCCGTGCTGCACGTGCCCGAGAAGCAGATCTCGCGGCTGCGGGTCGGCCAGGAGTCGCGCCTGCAGATCGACGCCCTGCCCGGGGCGGACTTCACCGGACGCATCAAGCGGCTCAGCCCCGTCGTCGATCCGGGCACGGGGACGGTCAAGGTGACGGTCGAGATGCGCGACCCGTCGCGCCGGCTCCGGCCCGGGATGTTCGCCCGCGTCAAGATCATCTACGACGTGCACGAGAACACCGTTCTCGCCCCGAAGGACGCCATCATGGCCGAGGACCGCGAATCCGCCGTCTTCGTCGTGCAGGACAGCATCGCCGTGAGGCGCTTCGTGACGATCGGCTACGAGAACACGACGCACGTCGAGATCCTCGAGGGGCTGTTGCCGGGCGACACGCTCGTGACCACCGGCAAGAGCAGCCTCAAGGACAGCTCGACGGTCGATATCGTGAGCCGGCGGGGGGCGAAGCGGTAATGAACATCATCGACCTCTCGATCAGGCGCCGCGTGACGGTGGCCATGTTCACGCTCGCGGTCCTCCTCTTCGGCGCCGTCTCCTTCTCCCGTCTCAAGATGAACCTGCTTCCCGAGCTCACCTACCCGACCCTCACCGTCCGGACGGAATATCCCGGCGCCGCCCCCGCCGAGATCGAGAACCTGATCTCGAAACCGATCGAGGAGGCCGTCGGCGTCGTCAAGAACGTGACCCGCGTCTCGTCGATCTCGCGCTCCGGCCAGTCCGACGTCATCCTCGAATTCGAGTGGGGCACGGACATGGATTACGCCGGCCTCGACGTGCGCGAGAAGCTCGACGCCCTCGAGCTGCCCCTCGACGTCCCCCGGCCCACGATCCTGCGGTTCGACCCCTCCCTCGAGCCGATCATCCGCTTCGGCTTCTGCCGGAAGAAGGACGCCGCCCCGGTCGCCCCGCCGGACGTCATCCTCGCCGGCTCGGACGCCGACACCGTGGCATACGGGGCGTCGGTCGGCGCCGCGCCCGCGCTTGCCGGCATCTTCGACGAGGAGGAACTGAAGTTCCTGCGCCGCTTCGCCGAGGAGGAGATCAAGAAGGAGCTCGAGGCCGCCCGGGGCGTCGCCGCGGTGAAGGTCAGCGGAGGACTCGAGGACGAGATCCAGATTCTCGTCGACCAGGGGCGCCTCGCGCAGCTCGACCTGCCGATCGACCGGCTCGCCGCCCAGATCGGCGCCGAGAACGTGAACCTCTCGGGCGGACGGCTCGAGGAGGGCACCCAGCAGTACCTCGTGCGGACGCTCAACCAGTTCCGCTCGATCGGGGAGATCGGCGACGTCATCGTCTCGACGAAGGACGGCAAGCCGGTCTACCTGCGCGACATCGCCACGGTCTTGCACGGCTTCAAGGAACGGGAGGCCGTCACGCGCCTCGACGGGCGCGAGGCGGTGGAGATCGCCGTCTACAAGGAGGGCGACGCGAACACCGTGAGCGTCGCGCGCGACGTGGAACGCCGGCTCGCCCGGGTCCGCGACCTTCTTCCCGACGGCTACGAGCTCGTCGAGGTCTACGACCAGTCGACCTTCATCTCCCAGGCGATCACCGAGGTCATCCAGGCCGGCGTCATCGGCGGACTGCTCGCCGTCTTCGTCCTCTACTTCTTCCTGCAGAACTTCTGGGCGACGGTCATCATCTCGCTGTCGATCCCCGTGTCGGTGATCGCCACCTTCAACCTGATGTTCGGCGCCGACCTGACGCTCAACATCATGTCGCTCGGCGGCATCGCGCTCGGGATAGGCATGCTCGTCGACAACTCGATCGTCGTGCTCGAGAACATCGCCCGGCACCGGGAACGGGGCAAGACGGCCGGGGACGCGGCCCGCGACGGGGCGAGCGAGGTCGGCACGGCCGTGACGGCCTCCACGCTCACGACGGTCGCCGTCTTCCTCCCCCTCGTGTTCGTCAAGGGGATATCCGGGCAGCTCTTCCGCGACCAGGCGCTGACCGTCACCTTCGCCCTGCTCGCGTCCCTCTGGGTCGCCCTCACCCTCATACCGATGCTCGCCTCGCTGCACGGGCACGCGGCCGCGGCGCCACCGCCCCGGCCGAAGACGCCGCCGCGCAACCGTATCGCGCGCGTCTTCTCCCGGATCGGCCGTGCGCTCTTCACGACGGCGCCCGTCTGCGTCGTCCGGGCCCTGCGGTTCGCCGCGAAGATCCTGTCCCGCGTGGCGCTCTTTCTCGTCAAACCCTTCCTCCGGCTCTTCCTCGCCGTCTACTCGCGCGTGGAGAAACGATATCACGCGGCGCTCGACTGGTCGCTCGACCACCGGGCCGCGGTGCTTTTCATCGCCTTCGGCCTCTTCGTCGTCTCGCTGGCCGCCGCGACGCGCATCGGCGTCGAGCTCATCCCGCAGCTCTCGCAGGGTGAATTCCAGGTGGAGTTCCGCCTCTCCCCCGGCACCCCCCTCGAGGCGACCGACGAGGCGATCGCCGGCATCCAGGAGGCCGCGGGGAACATCGACGGCGTCAAGACGACCTTCGCCGTCGCCGGCACGGGCAACCGCATGGACGCGGACCCCGAGCAGGGCGGCGAGAACTGGGGGGAATTGAACGTCTCCCTCGCGCCGGGATCGGGCCACGAGGACGAGGCGAGGGTGATCGACCTTCTGCGCCTCGAGCTCGCCGCGCAGCCCGACCTGCAGTACAAGTTCGCCCGGCCGACGCTCTTCAGCTTCAAGACGCCGATCGAGATCGAGGTCGCCGGCTACGAGCTCCGCCACCTGCGCCGCGTCTCCGACGAGATCGCCCGGCGTCTCGACGCCTCGCCGCGCTTCGCCGACGTGAAGAACACGATGAAGAGCGGCCACCCCGAGATCCAGATCCGGTTCGACCGCGAACGGGCCGCTTCGCTCGGTTTCGCCGTCTACGAGGTGGCCGACCGCGTCGTCTCCAAGGTCCGCGGCGACGTGGCGACGCGCTACTCGTGGCGCGACCGGAAGATCGACGTCCTCGTGCGCGCCCGCGAGAACGACCGGAATTCCGTCGAGAAGATCCGCCGGCTGATCATCAACCCGGAGAGCGAATACCCCGTCACGCTCGACGCCGTCGCCGACATCGTCATCGAGACCGGCCCCGGGGAGATCCGCCGGGTCGACCAGGAGCGCGTCGCGATCGTCACGGCGAATCTCGCCATGGGGGACCTCGGCGCGGCGGCCTTCGAGATCGAGGAGATCATCCGCCAGACCGCCGTTCCCGCGGGGATAACGGCGAGCCTCACGGGGCAGAACCGGGAGATGTCAGCCTCCTTCCGTTCGCTGCAGTTCGCCCTGCTGCTGGCCGTCTTCCTCGTCTACCTGGTGATGGCGAGCCAGTTCGAGTCCTTCCTGCACCCCTTCGTCATCCTCTTCACGATCCCGCTCGCGCTCATCGGGGTCGTGCTGGCCCTGTCGATCACCAAATCGACGATCAGCGTCGTCGTTCTGATCGGGTTGATCCTTCTCGCGGGCATCGTCGTGAACAACGCGATCGTCCTGGTCGACTACGTCAACCAGCTCAGGCGGCGCGGCATGGAGAAGCGCGAGGCGATCGTCGAGGGGGCCCATTCCCGGCTCCGGCCGATCATGATGACGATGCTCACCACCTCGCTCGGCCTCCTGCCCCTGGCGATCGGGATCGGCGAGGGGGCCGAGATCCGCGCCCCGATGGCGATCACCGTGATCGGGGGGCTCACCGTCTCGACCCTGCTCACGCTCATCGTGATCCCGGTCATGTATTCCGTGCTCGACCGGACGAAGAGCGGCGCGGGGCCGGCGGGAACCGGGAAGGGCGGGCCGGGATGAACCTCGCCGAGTTCTCGCTCAAACGCCCCGTGACGACGATGATGTTCTTTCTCTGCTTCGTCGTCGTCGGCGCGATCTGCGCGCGACTGCTCCCCCTCGAGTATTTTCCCGACGTGGACGCCCCCTTCATCTACGTCGACATCCCCTACCCGGGGTCGACGCCGGAGGAGATCGAGCGGCAGATCACCCGCCCCGCGGAGGAGGTCCTCGCGACGATCAGCGGGTACAAGCGGATGCGTTCGTGGTCTCGCGAGAACGGCGCGGGAATCCAGTTCGACTTCAACTGGGGCATCAACGCCAACCTGAAGGCCCTCGAGGCGAAGGAGAAGCTCGAGGGCATCCGGACACTCTTCCCGGACGATCTCGAGCGCTTCCACATCTTCAAGTTCTCGACGAGCGACATGCACATCCTCCAGTTGCGCATCTCGAGCAACCGCGAGCTCTCGAACGCGTTCGACATGCTCAACCGGAACGTCAAGCGGCGCATCGAACGGATCGCCGGCGTCTCCAAGGTGGACCTCTACGGCGTATCGCGGCGGGAGATCCGCATCCAGCTTCTCGCCGACCGCGTGATCGAACACCGTATCGACCTCGCCAGACTCACCGAGACGCTGCGGCGGGAGAACTTCCTCGTGACGGCCGGCAAGATCACCGACAACGGCCGTCGATTCGTTCTGCGCCCCGTCGGCGAGCTGAAGACGGTCGAGGAGATCGGCTCGATCGTCGTCGGCGAGCACAACCTGCATCTCCGCGACATCGCCGAGATCGCCTACGACCACCCCGACCTCACCTACGGCAGGCACCTGAACCGCAAGTACGCCGTCGGCGTCGACATCTTCAAGGAATCGGGGGCGAACCTCGTCGACGTGGCCGACCGCGTGATCGAGGAGATCGACCGGATCCGCGGCCTTCCCGAGATGGACGGAATCGCCATCTACTACATGGACAACATGTCCGAGGGCGTCCAGAGCTCGCTGCGCGAGGTGCTCAAGGCCGGGCTGCTCGGCGGCGCGCTCGCCATCGTCCTGCTCTACCTCTTCCTCCGGCGGCTCGCGACCACCCTGATCGTCGCCCTCGCCGTGCCACTGTCGCTCCTCATCACGCTGAGCTTCATGTATTTCCTGGGGCTCTCGCTGAACATCCTCTCGATGATGGGTCTCATGCTCGCCGTGGGAATGCTCGTGGACAACGCGGTCGTGGTGACCGAGAGCATCCACCGCCACCAGATCATGCACGAGCAGCCGCGGAAGGCGATCCTCCGGGGCGTCAACGAGGTCTCCCTCGCCATCACCGCGGGAACGGCGACGACGGCGATCGTCTTCCTCCCCAACATCGTCTCCGACAACAACGACATCGCCATCTATCTCAAGCACATCGCCTTCTCGATCTGCATCGCGCTGGGCGTGTCGCTCATTCTCGCCCAGACGATCGTGCCGCTCCTCGCGTCCCGGCTGAAGCCGCCGGCGGGCAGACCGAAACGGACGGTGATCGACGGCCTGATCGACCGGTACCACCGCGTCCTCGGCTGGTCGCTCGACCACCACAAGGCGAGCGTCGGCATCATCCTTCTCGTGCTGGTGAGCGTCGCCGCGCCGATGGCCCTCGTGAAGAACGAGTTCTTCGC
Source organism: Candidatus Krumholzibacteriota bacterium (assembly GCA_016931295.1). Classification (NCBI taxonomy): domain Bacteria; phylum Candidatus Krumholzibacteriota; species Candidatus Krumholzibacteriota bacterium. The sequence continues at coordinate 38,076 of JAFGEZ010000022.1, read as the reverse complement.
CGACCCGGAAGACCGCCGCCTCCGTCTGCGGTACAACATCAACGACAGCTACACGGTCGAGAAGGTCGAGGCCGCCGTCGACGTCTACGAGGAATACCTCTTCGACCACGAGGACGAGTTCGAGATCGAATCGATCTACTCCTACTACCAGGGCAACTACGCGATGTCCACGATCAACCTCCGGAAGGGGGACGCGGCCAGGAAATCGATCGAGGAGATCAAGGAGGCGATCCGGGACAGCCTGCCGAAGATGGCGATCGCCAATCCCTCCTTCGAGCGGATGGACGAGGGACGCGGAAACACGGTCCGCCTCCAGCTCACCGGCAAATCCAGCGAGCAGCTCGTGGAGATCTCCCGCGACATCGCCTGGACGCTCTCGCAGGTAACCGGCTTCTCGGACGTCCGCTCCGACGCCGAGACGGGCGAGCGCGAGGTGCAGGTGGTCGTCGACCGCGACCGCGCGCGGCAGTACGGCGTCTCGGCGCGGGAGGTCGCGACGGTCGTCTCGGCGGCGATGCGCGGCATCAACCTGCGGCGCTTCCGGAACGAGACCGGCGAGGTCGAGATGCGGCTGATGTTCCAGGACACCGACCGCCAGTCGCTCGACCAGCTCCGCAACGTGCCGATGATCCTCGAGAACGGACAGCCGATCTCGATCGGCACGCTGGCCGATTTCCGGCTCGCGCGCGGCCCGCGGACGATCTACCGCGAGAACCGCACGACGTCGCTCGGCGTCACCGCCCACGTCGACGGGATCACGACGGGGGACGCCCGGGATCTCGTCCGGCAAATCATGGGCAACTACACCCTCCCCTCCGGATACACGTGGAATTTCGGCGAGCAGTTCGACTACGAGCGGGAGGCGATGAACACGATGCTCGTCAACATGCTCCTCGCACTCGCCCTGATCTATTTCGTGATGGCGGCCCTCTTCGAGTCGCTGCTCTTTCCCGCCGCCATCTGGACGCAGATCATCTTCGCCGTGATCGGCGTCTACTGGTTCTTCCTCATCACCGGCACCGTGATGTCGCTGATGGGCATGATCGGGATACTCATCCTGATCGGCGTCGTCGTGAACAACGGGATCGTTCTCGTCGATCACATCAACCGGCTCCGCGCGTCGGGGCTGCCCCGGAACGAGGCGATCCTCCAGGCGGGACGCGACCGGCTCCGGCCGATCCTCATGACGGCCGGCACCACCGTACTCAGCCTCGTCCCCCTCTGCGTGGTGCGCACGCAGATCGGCGGGGACGGACCGCCATATTTTCCGATGGCCCGCGCGATCGTCGGTGGACTGACCTTCTCGACGGCGATCACCCTGCTGATCCTGCCGACGATCTACGTCCTGCTCGACGACCTGCGCGACTGGTCGGAGCGGGTCCGTTCGATGGCGCGGTGACGAGTCGAATACGCCGGGCGGGGAAACAGGACCGGCGGTGGGATCGTAGTACAACCGTGGCGCACGGGTAGGGACAAACGAAGGAGGGACAATGAGACGCATCTTCCTGCTGGTTCTCGCGGCGGCCGTTTTCGCGGCGATTCCCGCGACGGCCGGAACCGACAGCAGCGGCCGGATCTACGGCACGCTGACGGCCGCCGACGGCGAAGTCTTCGAGGGGCTGATCCGCTGGGACACCAACGAGGCGTCGTGGGTGGACATACTCGACGGCAACAAGGACCGGTTCCGCTCGAACGACCGGGGCAGACGACGGGGCAGCCGGCGCACCCGTGACCGGATCGAGTTCTTCGGCATCAGGATCGAGGGGTCCGGCATCTACACCGAGGACGACCGGTCGCTCTCCGGCATCTGCTTCGGCCACATCGCCTCCCTCGAGGTGATCGGCGACGACGAGGTGGCCCTCACCTTGAAATCCGGCGACGAGCTCGAGTTCTCCGGCGGCTCCACCGACATCGGCGACGAGATCCGCGGGATCGTCATCGAGGACGCGAAGAAGGGGGAGGTCGAGTTCGACTGGGAGGACGTCGACCGGATCGATTTCAGCGCGTCGCCGCCCGGACTGGCGTCGAGCTTCGGCGATCGGCTGTACGGGACGCTGACGACCCGCAGCGACGACACCTTCACCGGCTGGGTCTGCTGGGACGTCGACGAGCTCTTCACCACCGACGAGCTCGACGGACGCAGCAGCCGCCGGCGCCGCCACATCGAATTCGGCGACATACGCATGATCGAGCGGAAGGGCTCCGACGGCGCGCGCCTGACCCTTTGGGACGGCAACACGATGGTGCTCAGCGGGTCGAACGACGTGGACGACTCGAACCGCGGCATCGCCATCTTCGTGGAGGGATTCGGCCGGGTGACCGTCCGCTGGGACGAGTTCGAGAGCCTCGAGTTCCTCGAGCCGCCGGCGGCGCCCGTCTACGGGGATTTCGACGGCGGCCGACGCATCATGGGCACCGTCTACACGACCGACGGCGGAAGCGTCTCCGGCGCGATCCGGTGGGACGACGACGAGGAGTACACCTGGGAATACCTCGACGGGGAGTTCCGCGACATCGAGATGGACATCGAGTTCGCCAACATCGCCGAGATCAGGCGGAAGGGCTTCCGCTCGGCGATCGTCTCGGTCTGGGACGGCCCGGCTTTCCGGCTCCGCGGCTCCAACGACGTCGACGAGGACAACCGGGGGATCTTCGTCACGACGGCAGAGGGCGAGGAGGTCGACATCGACTGGGAGGATCTCGACCGGGTGGTCTTCTCCCGGTAGGAACCGGAAACGGCAAGCAGTCGAACGGGCCGGTCGGCGACGCCGACCGGCCCGTTCTCGTTCACGCCGATTCCGCGCACACTACCCGATATACTTCCCCCTCGGCGTGTACCCCGTGTGGAGCAGCGAGTGCGACAGGTGGCCGCACGGCCCATCCGTGAGGAACTCCTCGTAGATCCTGGCGATGGCCGGGTTCTCGTGCGACTTCCTCGCTTTGCCGGCGCGTCCGTAAGCCGCGTCCTCGTTGTAGATCGCCTGCGCGCGCTTCGCGCGGATCTCCGGGCTCGTCGGGATCGGCTGCCCGCCGCCGCCGAGGCAGCCGCCCGGGCAGGCCATGAACTCGATGAAGTGGCACTCGGAGAACTTGCCGCCGGCCTTGATGTCCTCCATGACCTTCTTCGCGTTCGCCGTGCCGTGGGCCACGCCGAGCTTCAGGGTGGCCCCCTTCAGCCAGTTCCAGTCGGGAACGAGGTGGCTGATCAGTCCGGGCACCGGCCCGACCTCCTCGGGGATCGTGAGCTCGGCGTACTTGACGCCCTCGAAACCGCGGACCGGGATGATGTCGGCGTGATCGTAGAAATCCTCCACCTGCTTGCCCGTGACGAACTCGATGACGCTGCGCAGCGCCGCCTCCATCACGCCGCCGGAGGCGCCGAAGATGACGCCCGAGCCCGAGGCGGTGCCGAAGGGATCGTCGAAATCGCTCTTGGGCATGTCGGGAAGATTGATTCCGGCCTCGCGGATCATCTGGGCGAGTTCGCGGGTGGTGAGGCCGTAGTCGACGTCCTTGAACCCGCTGTCGGACATCTCGGGCCGGTTGCACTCGAACTTCTTGGCCGAGCAGGGCATGAGCGCCACGCTCACGACATCCTTCGGATCGATCCCGTTGAGCTTCGCGTACCACGTCTTGATGACCGCGCCGAACATCTGCTGCGGGCTCTTCGCCGAGGAGACGTGATCGAGGTAATCGGGATAGAAGTGCTCGATGTACTTCACCCAGCCCGGGCTGCAGCTCGTGAACTGCGGCAGGGGCATCGAGCCGTCGCCCTCGACGAGGTTCCTGTAGAGCCTGAGGATGAGCTCCGTTCCCTCCTCGATGATCGTGAGATCGGCCGAGAAGTTGGTGTCGAACACCTTGTCGAATCCGCAACGCCGGAGCGCGGTGTTCATTTCCCAGGTCATCGGGGTGCCCGGCTCCTGGCCGAACTCCTCGCCGATCCCGGCGCGCGGGCTCGGCGCCGTCTGGATGACGACGTGCTTCGTCGGATCGTCGATCGCCGCCCAGACCTCGTCGGTCGGATCGTTCGCGCGGAGCGCGCCGGTCGGGCAGCGGTTGATGCACTGGCCGCAGTTGATGCAGATGACGTCGCTCAGCCCCCTGTCGAGGTAGGTCGATATCCTCGCATCGGCCCCGCGGCCGATCGTCTCGAGCACGCCGACTTCCTGCAGGTCGATGCAGGTGCGCACGCAGCGACGGCACTGGATGCACTTGTTGTCGTCGCGGACGAGGGCGTAGCTCGTGCGGTCGATCTCGTAGAGGGGCTTTTCGGGATGCCCGAACCGGTAGAAATCGACGCCGTATTCCTTCGCCAGCTCCTGCAGCTCGCAGTTGTTGTTGCGGAAGCAGGAATAGCATTCCCCGTAGTGCTCGGAGAGGAGCAGGTCGAGGATGTGCCGGCGCGCCTGGCGCACCTTGCGCGTGTGGGTCCAGATCGTGATCGGCTGCGTGATGGGGTATGCGCACGAGGCCTGGAGGGTGCGCTGTCCCTCGACCTCGACCACGCAGATCCGGCAGACGCCGGCCACGCAGAGATCCTCGTGGTGGCAGAGGGTCGGGATGCGGACACCGATCTTCCTGGCCGCCTCGAGAATCGTCGTGCCGAGCGGCACCTTGACGTCGTTGCCGTCGATCGTCGCCGTCACGAGGGTCCCGATCGCGTCGGTATCCGCCGGCGGCTCGACCACGTGCGGCTTCGTGCTCGACGAGGCGTGCGCGGTGTCGTCCGTGCAGGGTTTCTTCTTGTCGGTCATGTTCCTGTTCCTCCAGCGGTTAGGCCGACGCGGGCGTGCGGCCCATGATCTCATCCTTGAAATGCTCGACGATGGACAGGAAGGCATTCGGGCTCGACTGGCCGAGCCCGCACTTGGACGCGATCTGCATCGTCTCGCCGAGCCTGCACAGCTCGCGGAGGTAGGCCATGGAGCACTTGCCCTCCTTGAGCATGCGCACTCCCTCGAGGAGCTTCGAATTGCCGATGCGGCAGGGCGTGCACTGCCCGCACGATTCCTCGACGAAGAAGTCGCAGAAGTTCTCGGCCACGTCGAGCATGTCCCGGTGGTCGCCGAAAACCATGACCGAGCCGCCGGTCGGAACGTCCTCGTAGGCGATGGTGCGCGCGAATTCCTCGGCCGGCACGCAGTGGCCCGAGGCGCCGCCGATCTGCGCCGCCTTGGCGTCGGCGCCGCCGGCCTGCTCCAGGAGCTCGGCCACCGTGATGCCCATCGGGAACTCGTAGACGCCGGGAAGATCGACGTCGCCGGAGACGCTGAAGAGCTTGAGGCCCGTCGAGCGCTCGGTGCCGATGCCCTTGAACCAGTCGGCGCCCTTGATCATGATCGTCGCCGCCCAGGCGAAGGTCTCGACGTTGTTGACGATCGTCGGCTGGCCGAAAAGCCCCGTGTTCACGGGGAAGGGCGGGCGGTTGCGCGGCTCGCCGCGCTTGCCCTCGAGGCTCTCGATGAGGGCCGTTTCCTCGCCGCAGATGTAGGCGCCGGCGCCGAGACGAACGGTGATGTCGAAATCGAAGCCCTTCTTGCCGCAGACGTCCGTGCCGAGCTTGCCCTCCTCGCGGCGCTTCTCGAGCATCTCGTGGAGATCCTTGACGAGGTAGGTGTACTCGCCCCGGAGGTAGATGATGCCCTCCTTCGCGCCGATGGCGTACCCGGCGAGTGTCATGCCGTCGAAGACGAGCTCGGGCCACTCGGTGAGGATGAGACGGTCCTTGAAGGTACCGGGCTCTCCCTCGTCGGCGTTGCAGACGACGTACTTCGCGTCGCCCTGCGCGCCGGCGGCGAGGTTCCACTTGACGCCGGTGGGGAATCCGGCCCCGCCGCGTCCCTTCATGTTCGAGTCGCGGATGACGCCGATCGCGTCGGCGCGCGGCATGCCGAGCGCCTTCTTCAGCCCGGCGTCGGGCTCGACCGACGCGAAGGTGATCTCGTTGCGGATGGTGTCGCTGGTCATAATGCGATCCCCTCCTTCTGCATGGAGGACGGTCCGAAGGACCGGCGGCAGGCCTCGAGGATGTCGTGTACCTTCTCGGGCGTGACGTGCGTGAAGACCTGGTCGTTCACGAGCATCGCGGGGCCCTGGTCGCACATGCCGATGCAGTTCGCCCACTCGAGGGTGAACCGGCCGTCCTCGGTCGTCTCGCCGAACTCGATGCCGAGATCGTTCTCGAGCTGGCGGGCGACGGCCTTCTTGCCGGCCATGTCGCAGCTGATCGTCCGGCAGAGACGGATGACGAACTTGCCGTGGTATTTCTCGTTGAGGAAGGCGTAGAACGTGACCACGCTGTAGACCTCGACCGGGTGGATGCCGAGCATGTCGGCGATCGCCTGCATCGTGAAGTCGGAGATCTGACCGTAGTGTTCCTGGACTTCCATGAGAATGGGAATCAACGACGGACGCCCGGAGCCGTGTTTCCCGACCAGCGCCCGGAGCTCCGCAAGGAGCTTGTCCTGTTTCGTGAGCATGGAACTCTCCTCGTTACCGGTTCAACAGGGCTTTCACCTTTTCGACCAGCGTCGCCGGCGCGACGGGCTTCTCGATGAAATCGTCGACGGGAGTCACCTCGTCGTCCTTGTCGTAGTGCATGCCCGTCACCTTGTCGATGCTCGACATCATGAGGATCGGGCGCTCGAACCCCGACTTGCGGAGTTCCTGGGCCATGAAGATGCCGTCGTCCGGCTCGTCCATCATGACATCCAGCACGAGCAGGTCGGGGTGTTCGGCGGCGATGTGCTTCATGCCCTCGTCGCGGCTGAAGGCCGTCGCCACGTCGTGCCCTTCCTTCTCGAGGTACATCTTGGTCGCCTCGACGACATCGGGATCGTCGTCAACCACGAGGATCCGCGCCATATCGGCTCTCCTTCTGCTGCTGATCTGCGCGCGGTCCCGCCGGTCCGACGCCGCGGTGACCGCCCCTGCACGTTCGTTTTGGCGCCCCGCGTCGCGCACGGGACAGTTCTCTCCCATCGCGCCGCGCGGAGCATGCCTATAAGTAATGACAAACGACGGCGGATGGCAACCGGGAAGTGAAGTATAACGCAATATTTTCGTTAAAGTATAACCTGTTATCCTGCAAGGTTTCCGGACGCGGTATCGGCGTATGCGAATGTCGCTCGCCTCTATTGAACGAGATGCCCGGGAGGGTGGATGATTTCCCTTGATGCGGAGACAACCGCCCGTTCACGAAACGGGACGGTCCGATGACGGAGCGTTTCACGGCGAGACGCGGGCGATGTCGGAAATGAAGAAACCGCGCCGGGCCGCACCACGATCCTTCAGGTAAAGAGGGCGGCCGGGGCTTGGGGCGGGGGCGAACCGCCGAAGGGGACGGCCGGGGCCGGGAAGGCGGCGGCCGTTCCCCCGCGGGTTGGACGCGACCCTGGGGCAAGGCGGCGCCGCGCGGGTCCGGAACGGCGCGTATGGCGCCTCGCCGTGCCGCTCGCCGTCAGCGCATCGCGCCGGCGAGGGTGTCGGGCCGCGAAAACAGCACGGTGAGACGCGGCGGGGGACCGGTCGCCATGCTGCGGAACTCGACGACGGTGCCCCCCGTCTCGATGAGCGTCGCGGGCACCATCCTGAGGTTGAACCCGATGCAGGTGTCCCCGGCGCTCGATGTTCACGTACTCGTCCGGGCTGGCGTTGTTCGAGACGAGGATCTGCTGGTGCTCATAAATGAAATCGCCCACGCCGTCCTTCAGGTAGATCGTGTTCTGGTAGCGCCCGCCGTCGGCGATGTAGGCGTCGACGGCCGGCTCGATCACGACGGTGACCTGCGTTGTGCAGGGTGGACAGCCGGGACAGGTCGGGTCGACGCAGAGCGGACAATCCTCCTCGCAGCCCCCGGCGAGGCAGGCGAGCAGAAGGACGGCGCACGCGGCGAGAAACGCGCGGACCGATTCGCGTGGTTTCATGGTATCTCCTCTGTGCGGCGGAGTCCCGTCTCAACGATACGTATTCGCGATTTCAGGTGCAACACCGATCCACCGCGGTGTCAGACGCGAACCCGCCGCGACGCCGGACGCGCTTGATCGCTCCGCGAGCAGAAAACGGCGCACGGCGCCCACTGGCACCGCCGCGGCGCGGCCGCCTTCATAATCCCTGGCCCCCCTCCCGCCCCTCGTGCTACGATTCCCGCGTCGGCGCCGGCCTTCCGGCGCCGCGAAAGGGGATCATCATGAACGAACGAAACGTTGTGCCGGTCGTGCTTCTCGCGGCCGGTATCGCCCTTGCGGGCTGGTTCGTCGGCAACGGCTTCATGAAGGGCCGGGCGGCCGATCGCTTCGTCACGGTGAAGGGGGTCTCCGAACGCGAGGTGACCGCCGACGTCGCCCTCTGGCCCCTCTCCTTCGCCGCCACCGACGACGATCTCGCGCGGGCCCAGGCGGGGATCCGCGCGGCGAAGAAGACCGTCGTCTCGTTTTTGAAGGAGCGCGGGTTCTCCGACGGGGAGATCGAGGTCCAGCGACTCTCGGTGAGCGACGCCTTCACCGACCGCTACCGCGACGGCGCGGTCCGGAGCCGCTACGTGATCGAGCAGACGCTCATGGTACGCACGAGCGAGTGCGCCAAGGTGCAGGAGGCGAGCCAGGCGCTCGACGCCCTCGTCGAGCAGGGCGTGGTCCTCTCGTCGAACCCCTACGCGGGTGGCCCGACCTACCTCTTCACCGGCCTCAGCGACCTCAAGCCGGAGATGATCGCCGAGGCGACGGCCAAGGCCCGCCGCGCCGCCGAGCAGTTCGCCACCGACTCGGGGAGCGAGGTCGGCGGGATCCGCCGGGCCAACCAGGGCGTCTTCGTCATCCTCGCCCGCGACCGGGCCCCGGGAATCAACGAGGCGGCCCAGCTGCACAAGACGGTCCGCGTCGTCTCGACGATCGAGTACTTCCTCGAGGACTGAGGCGCGCTGCCGCAACGCGGACGCGATCTTTTCCGGCCGCGCATCGCATCGCCCTTCCCCTTTCCCGCCGATCCTCGCCGGCCGGGACGCGGTACCGCCGGCGCGCCGTCCCGCCAGTACATGCTCGTCCGCATATATTTACCCGGATTATATTGACACCGCCTTTTTACCCGGGTATATTATTCCGCGAACGCCCGGGAGCACCGGGCGTGGACATCGCAAAGAAAGGTGCACCGGATGGCTGAACAGCGGACGGGCACGTATACCGCCTTCCTCGACCGGCGGATGATCGCCGCCGGGCCGATCGACATCGTCGTTCTCGAGGCGAAGCGACGTTACGACACCGGCGATCCGGGCCGTCTCGTCATCTATCGCGACGCCACCGGGGAGACGATCGACATCGATTACCGGGGAACCCCGGAGGAGAGCCTCGCACGGCTCGCCGATCACCCCGTGCTCCCCCGCGGGGAAAAGGACGCCCTTCGGCCTCGCGGCCCGGGCCGCCCGCGCCTCGGCGTGGTGGCCAGGGAGGTCACCCTCCTCCCCCGCCACTGGGAGTGGTTGCGCGGTCAGCGGGGCGGGGCGTCGGCGACCCTGCGCCGCCTCGTCGAGGATGCGAGCCGCGCGAGCCGCGGCGAGGATCTCGCCCGGGAGGCGATCGAGGCCGCGCACCGCTTCATGTGGGACATGGCCGGGGATCTCCCGCGGTTCGAGGAGGCCTCCCGCGCCCTCTTCGCCCGCGACATGGACGCCCTCGAGCGAACGATCGACGGGTGGCCGACCGATGTCGCGGGATACCTGCTCTGTCTCGCGAGAGGGACGGCCGTCCCGGGAAAGGGAAACTCCGCGGAACCGAAGGCCGGCCTCTGACACGCCGGCCGGGACGCGACGGCGCCGCCCGCACCGGTCACTCCGGGCGCCCCGCCCGTGTTTCGTCGGCGGGCGCCGCGCCCTGCGCCTCCACCGACAGCCCGAGGGACCGCCATTCGGCGACGCCGCCGGCGCAGCGCAGGGCGCGCATCCCGGAGGCCCGGAGCAGGTCCACCGCGCGATCGGCGAGCAGGCAGTACGGCCCGCGGCAAAAGGCGACGACGGGACGGTCCCGGGGAAGCTCGTTGAGCCGCGCCTCGATCTCCTCCTCGGGAATCGAGACGGCCCCCGGCAGATGGCCGCTGGCGAACTCTTCCGGGGGACGCACGTCGATCACAAGCACCTCCCGGCGCGCGACGAGCCGCGCGAGATCCTCGGCATTCATCGTCCGGTCGGGCGCGTCCCAGTCGATATCCATCGTCGCGGAGACGCGATCCTCCGCGAACCGCCGGATCATCACCCACAGCGACGTCACCCGCTCGTCGGCGATCGAGTAGATCGCGCGCCGCCCGCTCTTGACCCGTTTCACCAACCCGGCGGCGAGAAGGCGCCGCAGGTGATGCGACACGTTCTTGAGCGGCTGGTCGCACGCGACGGCGAGCGAATCGACCGTCCGCGGCCCCTGCGCGAGAATCTCGATGATCTCGAGCCTGAGCGGATCGGCGAACAGCTTCGCCGTGTCGGCGACCTGCCGGTAGCCCTGCACGTTCCTGTCGTCCTTCACGACGCCCTCTCTCCCGTTGCCGGGGGACGCGGCGGCCGGTCGCCCCCGCCGTTCATGCTACTCCCGCACCAGGGGAACATCGCACGTCGGGCATTTCTTCTGATTGCAGGGGCGGCCGCGCTCATGCGGCTCCCGGTGTCCGCAGCGCGGGCACACGCACGAGCCGCCCGAGCCGGCGCCCCCGGCGCCCCTGCCGCGTCCGCCGCTTCTCGGTCCCGAACCGTCGAAATCAGGCATCGTCGCACCTCCTTGCCCGGCGTGGCCGGGTCGTCTTCTCGCACAACCATCCAATGTACGTTGGATAATGATACGCCACATTTTCATGAAGTCAATGTATTTTTGGGTTGTTATGATATCGCTCCTGGTATATCATTCCAATCCATTGTGGAATGAAAGGAGCGTGTACCCGTGGCGAACACGAAACTGACGATCGGGCTCTTCTCCGGCGGTCTCGACAGGCTGACCGCGGCCGGCGTCATCGTGGGCGGGGCGGCCGCCGACGACATGGAGATCGAGGTCTTCGTGCTGATGCAGGGGGCGCGGGCGTTCCTGAAAGACGTCGCCGCGAAACCGGTCGAGCTGCCCCTCGCCGAGAACGACGCGATGCGCGACCGGTTCGTCGAGTCCCTCGGCCGACTCAACGTGACGCCGTGGCTCGAGGCCTTCAGGGAGGCGAAGGAGCTCACCGACATGAAGGTCTACATGTGCGGGCTCGCCGGAAAGATCTGGGGCGGCATGGAGAAATCGGACTTCGTCGACATCGTCGACGACATCGTCGGCATCGGCGAGTGTCTCACCTCCATGCAACACGCCGACATCCACCTGTTCATCTGACGGAAGGAACGGACATGGACGCTGCCGAACTGGCGAATCTCACCGTGGACAAGACCGTCGACGCGCGGGCGACCGCCTGCCCCGGCCCGCTCCTGGCCGCCAAGAAGGCAATCAGCACGATCGCGTCGGGCCAGATCATGGAAGTGCTGTCGTCCGACGCGGCAACGAAACGCGACGTGCCGAAGTGGGCCGAGAAGAAGGGGCACGAGTACCTCGGCACCATCGAGGAATCGGGCTTTTTCCGGATCTTCATGAAGAAGCAATGACGGACGCGGGCGGCAGGGACGGCGTCTCGATCCTCGTCTTCTCCACCGAGAAGATCTCCGATCCGGCGATCGACCTCGCGGGTTTGCTGAAGCAGCACTACCCGCCGACGGTGGACACCATCAGCGTGCCCTGCTCCGGCGGCATCAAGCCGAGATGGATCATGCGCGCCTTCGAGCGCGGATTCGACGGCGTCTTCATCGCCGCCGACGGCACCGACTGCCCGTACGGGGAGTCCTGCGCCGAAAAGACCGCCGAGATCGTCAGGCGGACACAGGAGATGATGAAGGAGCGGGGGATGGATCCAGCGCGACTGCGCATGGCCGCGATCTGTTCCGTCTGCTCCGAGACCTTCGTGAAGATGGTGACGTCCCTGACCGACGCCCTGGCCGGAGCCCGAAAACAAACCTGAGGAGAGCGCGGCTTCGTGAACGAAGAGACCGGCACCATGCAGTTCGACGCGGTCGTGATCGGCGGCGGCATCGCCGGCCAGGAATCGGCCCTGAACCTGGCCGACACGGGACGCACGGTCCTCCTCGTCGAGAAGGATCTCTCCATCGGCGGCAGGATGATCCACCTGAGCAAGGTGTTTCCGACGCTCGACTGCGCCGCCTGCATCACCACCCCGAAGGTTTCCGAGACGGCGCGCCACCCGAACATCACCGTGATGACCAACACCGAGATCGGCGACGTCGCCCGGCGGGCCGACGGCGCCTTCGAGGGAACGTTGACGACGCGGCCGCGGTACGTCGTCGAGAAAAACTGCACGGGCTGCCAGAAGTGCGAGGCGGTCTGCCCGGTCGTCGTCGACGACCAGTACCAGTACGGCCTCGTCGGCAGGAAAGCCGCCTACGTCCCCTTCAGCATCGCCAACCCGCGGGTCGCCGCGATCGATCTTGATCATTGCATCCTCTGCGGCGCGTGCGAACGGGCGTGCCCATCCGAAGCGATCGATTTCACGCAGGAAACCCGGACGACCGGCGTGATCGCGGGCACGATCGTCGTCGCGATGGGCTTCCGTCTCTTCGAGCCGGCCCGCATCGAGAACTACGGCGCGGGCCACTTCGGCAACGTCATCACCTCGATGCAGATGGAACGGCAGCTCGTGCCGACGCGGCCGTTCAACAACGTCCTGCGCCCCACCGACGGCAAGATCCCCGACAACATCGCCTACGTCCTGTGCGCCGGCTCGCGCGACGCTACCCTCGGCAATCCCATCTGCTCGCAGGTCTGCTGCATGTACTCCATGAAGCAGGGTCAGCTCCTGCTCGGCGCGCTGCCGATGGCCGACATCACGATCTACTACATAGACATCAGGGCCTTCGGGAAAGGATACGAGGAGTTCTACCGCAGCACCGAGGGGATGGGCGTCGAGTTCGTCAAGGGGAAGGTGGGAACGATCGAGGAGCGCGACGACGGGGACCTGGTCCTCCGGTACGAGGACATCGTCGAGGGAACGGTGAAGGAAGCGGTACACGACCTCGTCGTGCTTTCCGTCGGCATGCTCTCGAACCCGGAGGCGGGCGGAATCTTCCGGGGCGGCGCCCTCGAGCTCGACGACTACGGCTACGTGCGGCGGGCCGACCGGTTGAGCGACCCGGCGGGAACGAGCATCGCCGGCGTCTTCGTGGCGGGGACCGCCTCCGGCCCCATGGACATCCCGGACTCGATCGCGTCGGCCGGAGCGGCCGCCGCGGGGGCCCTGGCATACCTGGAGAGCACGCCATGACCGAACGGATCGGCGTCTACATCTGCCAGTGCGGATCGAACATCTCCGACTACGTCGACGTCGAGGCGGTCAGGGCGGCGGTCGAGCAGGTGGACGGGGTCGCCTTGGCGAAGGTGACGATGTTCGCCTGCGCCGACTCGACGCAGCAGGAGATCGTGCAGGACATCGAGGAACAGCGGCTCGACGGCATGGTCGTGGCATCCTGTTCCCCGAAGCTCCACCTCTTCACCTTCAGGAACGTCGCCGAGCGCGCGGGCATCAACAGGTACAACTACGTGCAGGCGAATATCCGCGAGCAGGGCTCCTGGGCGCACTCGGACACCCCCGCCGAGGCGACGGCGAAGGCGATCCGCACCGTGAAGGCCGCCATCTCGCGGGCGCTGCTCTCCGAGCCCCTGGAGCCGGCCCGCATCTCCTCCGAGACGGCGATCCTCGTCGTCGGAGCGGGCGTCTCCGGCATGCAGACCGCCATCGCCCTGGCCGACGCCGGCTCGCGCGTCTTCCTCGTCGAGCGGGACCATTTCGTCGGGGGGCGGACCGCACAGTGGGGCGAGCTCTTCCCCACCGGCGAGACGGGCGCCTCGGTCGCGTCGGGCCTCTACGGGCGGATCGAGGAGCGCGACGACATCGAGCTCCTCACCGGGTGCGAGATCGTCTCGGCGTCGGGCAGCGTCGGCAATTTCGAGGTGCGGCTCCAAACGACGCCACGCGGGCTCGCCCCCGGCGCGCGCGGTGAAGAAGACGACGACGGCTTCGAAGAACGTCTCGCCCGGGCGATCGACGCCTGCCCCGTCGTCGTTCCCGACCCGTTCGAGTTCGGCCTCGGCGAGCGGAAGGCCCTGTACAGCCGCGGCGGCGGCTCGCCCTCCCTCCCCGTCGTCGACCGCGAGCACTGCACGCGGTGCGGTGCGTGCGTCGAGATCTGCCCCGAGATCGATCCCGGCCTCGAGGAAGAGTTCCGCGACATCCGCGCCGGGGCCGTCGTCATCGCGACCGGCTTCGATCCCTACGAGCCGGCCGAGGGGGAGTTCGGCTACGGCCGGATCCCGAACGTTATCACCCTGCAGCAGTTCGAGCGGCTCCTCGCCACGGGAGGCGACAGCCTCGCCTTCAACGGACGCGCGGTGCGGAACATCGCCTACATCTTCTGCGTGGGCAGCCGGCAGGACGAGGCGGTCGAAGGCGTGAACACGTACTGCTCGCGCTACTGCTGCGCCGCGGCGATCCACGCGGGGCTCGTCGCCCGGCGCCGCTTCGGCGACGTGCTGAACTACCACGTCACCAGGGGCGTGCGGACGTACGGGACGACCGAGGAGATCTACGAGGAATCCTCGAAGCTCGGCGACATCTACCTGCAGACGGCCGACGACGATCCGCCCGTCGTGACCGGATCGAACGGCACGGCGACGGTGACGGCTCGCGACCTGCTCACCGGCGGCGCCGAGCTCGAGATCGAGGCCGATCTCGTCGTCCTCGTCACCGGGATGGTCCCGCGGGCGGACGACCGGATCGGCGCCATCCTGAAAGCCCCCGCCGGCAGGGACGGCTTCTTCAACGAGGTGCATCCCAAGCTCAAGCCGGTCGAGACCGTCATCGACGGCGTCTTCCTCTCGGGGGCCGCGCAGGGGCCGAAGAATATCGTCGAGGCGGTGACGGCGGCGAGATCGGCGGCCGTCAAGGCGCATGCCCTGGTCAGGACGGGGGAGATCGAGCTCGAACCGACCATGGCGAAAATCGACCCGACAATCTGCGAATGGTGCGGCGCCTGCGCCGAGGCCTGCCCCTTCGACGCGATCGCGGAGACGAGCCGGGATGGCGCGACGATCGCCGTGGTCGACGAATCGATCTGCAAGGGCTGCGGCATGTGCCTTCCCGTCTGCCCGGTGAACGCCATCCAGCTCATCGGGTACACCGACGGGGAGATCGAGGCGATGATCGACGCCATGGCCGAGTGAGCTGGAGCGAGACGACCATGAACGACAGGAAACGGACGATCGATCACATGAAAGAGCGGCGCGAGGCGCCCGCCGAGGCAAGGGAGCTGGCGAAGCGCTTCGCCCGGATGCGCAAAACCATCCTCGGCGCGCTCCGCGACGGGCCGCTGACGATCCCCGAGATCGCCGAACGGACGGGCCTCCCGCCGGCCGAGGTCACGTACGGTCTCATGACGCTGCGCAAGTTCGGCCAGGTGGAGACCCTCGTCGAGGACGACGTCGACGAGTACTACCGCTATCGAGCGAAGGACTGATCGCATGGCGCTGATACGCCCGGATTTCGCGAAGGAGATAGAGAAGTACGGCGGGGTCGACTTCTCGGCCTGCTTTAACTGCGGCAACTGCACGGCGGTCTGCCCCCTCGCCGAGCGGGACAACACCTTCCCCCGGCGCCTGCTCCGCTACACCGTGCTCGGCCTGGAGGAGGATCTGCAGCGCGCGCCGGAGCCCTGGCTCTGCTACTACTGCGGCGATTGCAGCACGACCTGCCCGCGCCAGGCGAACCCCGGCGAGATCATGATGTCCCTCCGGCGCTACCTGACGGCCAGCTACGACTGGACGGGGCTCTCCAGGAGATTCTACACGTCGAAGCTCTGGGAGATCGGCGTGCTCGCCGCCGTCGCGGCCGTCGTCGTCCTCCTCTTCGTCTTCTTCCTCCCCTTCACCGCCTACCCGGCCGCCCTCATCAACGAGGACGGGGGCGTCAGGATCAACTCCTTCGTCGAGGGGATGGCGGCCGAGCGTTTCGTGCGCTACATCGAGCTGGGCGACTGGGTCATGGCGGCGATCATCTCGTTCTTTCTGATCTCGAACATCTTCAACATGTACCTGAAGATCGTCGTCAGGAGCGGCAGGGGGAAGGTGCCCCTCCGCGCGTACGTGACCGAGGCGTGGAACCTCGTCTTCCATTTCGCCACGCAGATCAGGTTCGCCAAGTGCACCGACCGGAGCTACTGGGCCCTCCACTGGTGGCTCATGTCGGGGTACACGATCATGTTCACGATGATCGTCGTCTTCCTGCCGTGGTTCCAGACCGAGCGCATCCATCCGATCATGCATCCGCAGCGGTTCCTCGGGTACTACGCGACGATCGGCATCCTGCTCGCCATCGTCGTCTGGTCGGTGAAGCGGATCAGGAAATCGGGCGAGGCGCACAAGCACACCCACGAGACCGACTGGATCTTCCTCATTCTCCTCTTCTGCACGACGCTCACGGGCATCCTCGTGCACTTCTTCAGGCTCGGCGGCATGGTCCGGACCACCTACTACACCTACGTCGTCCACCTCGCCATCCTCGTGCCGATGCTCGTGGTGGAGGTCCCCTTCTCGAAGTGGTCGCACCTCGCCTACCGTCCCCTGGCGATCTATTTCACGAACCTCGTGAACGTCGCGCAACGGAGCAAACGGGCCTGACGGGAATTCTTCCGGCGACAACCAACCGATTTTCCGAGAAAACTGTTGTCATATCCCGCGGCATCGGCCACCATACCCCCTTTGCATCACCAGGCGACTTCGAGCCGCCGGCCCCCGGGGCCGGCACGTTCACGGGGGAGGGAACATGCATCCATCCGATACGGCAGCATTCCTCAATCAGAAGGGCGGCGTCGGCAAGACCACGTCCGTGGCGAACACGGGCGCGGGACTGGCGATCATGGGCAAGCGCGTCCTCATCGTCGACCTCGACCCGCAGGGCCACCTGACGAGCTTCCTCGGCATCGATCGCGGCGACGTCGAGACGTCGACGGGGGACATCCTGCGCGGCGAAGCCCATCCGCACGAGGCGATCGTCACGCGCGAGCTCGGCGCGCGTCTCTGCCTCGACGGCGAGGAGTCCCGGATCTCCCTCTCGGTGATCCCGGCGACGATCGACCTCGCGGACGTCGAGACCGATCTCGCGGGCGCCCCCGACGGCGCGCTGCTCCTTCGCCACGCGATGGCGACGGTGGCGGACGACTACGACTACATCCTCTTCGACTGCCCGCCGAGCCTCGGGCTCGTCACGATCAACGCCCTGGCCGCCGCCAGGAAGGTCTTCATCCCCGTCCAGGCGGAGCAGCTGGCCCTCTTGAGCCTCGAGAACCTCCTGCGCCGCATCGAGTCGGTCTCGAACGAGCTCGGCCTCGACCTCGTCGTCGGCGGCCTGATCGCCACGCGCTACGACGGGCGAAAGGTGCTCAACCGGACGGTCGTCCAGACCCTGCGCGAGCGCTACGGCGCCCTCCTCCTCGAAACGATGGTCCGCGAGAACATCGCCCTCGCCGAGTCGCCCCGGTTCGGGAAGGACATCTTCAGCTACAGCCCGCGCAGCTACGGGGCGGCCGATTACCTCAACCTCTCCCTCGAGGTCATGGGACGGATCGCCAACGCGGACGAGCTCTTCTCGGTGGAGCGGGGCGTGATCACGGGGAACCGCGTCGCGGAGCCGGCGCCCCCCGAGGAATCGGCGGACGACGAATACACCGGCGGGGAAGCGGCGGCCGAAACCAAGCCGGCCGGGCCGGACACGCTCGACTCATGGGACGACTCGTACCTGCGGGAAGCGGGCGGCGAGGGCTACTGGAACTGACCCGGCTTGGAAACGTTGATCTCCCCGCCGTGTCCTCGAGCGTAGCGGACCATGGTCCATGAATCACGGACGATCTTGGCGGCGCTCGTGAAAATGATCATGAATTCCAGCCGTCCCAGGAACATGCCCGCGGTCTCCGCCCAGAGAACACCGGGAGGTGAGGCGGAGGACGTGATTCCGACGGACAATCCCACGGTACCGAGCGCCGACGCGAATTCGAAGAGAGACTCGCGGACACCGAAGCCGTGCGCGCAGAGCACAGCCGTACCGAAGAGAAACCCCGTCAGGTAGAGGAACAGGAACGTGCCTATCTGTCGCAGGCGTTCATCGTCTACGAAGATGCGACGTCCAGCATGCCAGACGTAATTACCGGTCACGGCGGTCCGCGGCAGCAACCCGCGACGGAGCTCCCACACGAGATTCTTCCAGAGCAGGTGGACCCGATACTGCTTGATCCCTCCCGCCGTCGAGCAGCTGCCGCCGCCGATCAACATGAGCGTGATCATCACGATCCAGCCGAACGAATTCCAGTCATCGAACACGACGGTCGAGAATCCGGTTGTCGTCAGGGCGGTCACCGTCTGGAAAATCGCGACACGGGCGCTGACGCCGAGCGTCGGGTAGATGGTGCGTGCAGTGAGCACGGTGACGAGAACGGCACACACCGGAACGACAATCGCCATCAGGCGCACCTCGCCGTTCCTGCCCGCTGCGCGGAACTCCCGGCGCAGCAGGAGCCAGGCGGTGATGAAGCTGGTACTCCCCAGCACCATCAGCACGACGACGACGGCTTCGACGGCGATCGAGTCCCAGTAGCCGATACTCGACGCGCGCGTCGAGAACCCGCCGGTCGAGAGGGATGCAAGGGCATGGTTCACGGCGTCGAACCAGCCCATGCCGGCGATCCGCAGGGCGATCACGCCGGCCAGTGTATAACTGCTGTATATCGCAAGAACCAGTTTCGCCGATTCCCGGACGTGCGGCACGAGCTGCTCCCGACCTTCGGCGACCGACAGGGCGGGACCTCTCGGGCCGGCGATCGCCGAGAGCATGATGATCGCGAGTCCGGCGCCGCCGGCGAACTGCAGCACGCTGCGCCAGAGAAGGATGGCCGGGTTCGCCCTCGAGACGTCCAGGACCGACAATCCGGTCGTCGTCCACCCGCTGACCGACTCGAATACCGCCTGCGTGAACGTGAACCGGCTGATCGACATGAAGGGCCACGCGGATATGAGGCACACGACGACCCAGCTCAGGAGAACGATCAATCCTCCCTCTGGAACGGTGAGCACGACATCTCTGCGGGGCGACATGAACCGCCACGCGGAAAATCCGGCGATCGCCATCGCCGCCGAGGTGAAAAGGAACGCCCACGCGGGGCCGGTCGCGTTTCCTTCGTGCATCGGCAACGCGAGCAGCGGGATGAGAGCGAGTCCGGCGCAGAGAACGAGAACGAGGCCCGTGTACGAGCAGATCGCCCGGTAACGGGCCCGCAGATGACCGGTCCGGCGGAGGTGCGATGCGCTCAATTCTCCTCTCCCGTGACGGCTCTGAGAACGGGCCCGTGGTTCTCGGGCAACGTGATCAGGATCGTGCTGTCGCCCGCGCGGAGCACCGTATCGCCCCGGGGTATGATGGCTTCATCGCCACGAAGCACGACGGCGATGAGGCTGCCGGCCGGCAGTGACACTTCGTGGAGGGGGTTGCCGATAACGGGCGAGTCGTCTTTCAGTTTGACTTCCGTGATGTTGACCTTTCCCTCTCCGGCGGGAATCAGGTTGATGATGTCGTCCAGGGCGGTCCGCTGCTCGATCATGCTCGCGATATTCCGCGTCATCGAGATCACCTCGACTCCCAGTTTCCGGAACACCGCCTCGTTGTCCGGATCCTCGACAAGCGCGACGACGCGGGGCACTCCGTACCGGACCCTGCCCAGCTGGCACGCGACGAGATTGTCCTGATCGTTCGGCGTGACCGACAGGATCGCGTCGCTGGAATGCGCTCCCGCCTCGTCGAGAATCGTCGAATCCGTGCCGTCGCCGTGGACCACGGTGATCTTCATGGTTCTGGCCATGGCCACGCACTCGGCATGGTCCCTGTTGATCACCGTGACATCGTAGCCCTTGGCGATGAACGCCTTGCAGAGGAAATACACCGGCTTGCCGCCGCCGACGATGAGAACCTTCATGCCGGACCATCCGTTTCGGCCAATTTCAGAAGTTGATCCGCGGCGAGGAGCGTGGGGCTGACGACCTCGATATCGAGATGCCGGTATATCGCTTCCCGATGCGGATCGTAGACGCGCGCGAGAACCCGCCGGACGCCGAATTCCACCCGGGCCACCTGGGCGACCATGATATTGACATTGTCGTCCCGGGTCGTGGCGAACAGGATGTCCGCCTTGTCGACCTTGGCCTGCTTCAGCACGGACATTTCGGTCGCGTCCCCCTCGGTCCAGAACCCGCTGTAATCGGGCGACAGCGCGCCGAACGACCGCTTGTCGACGTCGATCGCCATGACGCCGTGCCCGTTCCGGCTGAGCCGGTTCGCGAGATGCGCTCCCAGCCGCCCGCATCCGATCACCACGACGAAGAGTTGTGCGGCCACTCAGCTCCCCTTCTTCCCGGAACCGCCAGATTCCCCGAGATCGATGTTGTCTCCCCGCTCGTGCCGCTGCACGATCCTGTCGATATTCTCCGCGGCCGGCCGGTAGGCCGGATCGAGAGCCGCCGCGGAGCGGTACTGCTTCAGCGCCTCCAGCCAGTCTCCCTGCCGCTCGAGAATGGCCCCCAGCAGGTTCAGCGCCTCCGGCCTCGTCGAATCCCGGGAGATCGCCATTCTCACATGCTCCTTCGCCGCGGTCAGATTGCCCCCGGCCAGACTCTTCCTGGCCGATTCGACGTGTTCGTCGTATCCCCCCTCGTTTGAACCGCGGTCGAGAACGTTCGACACCATTTCGCGGATTTCCTTCGGGGTGAAGGGTTTCTGTATGAAATCCACCGCGCCGAGCTTCATCGCTTCCGTTGCCGACTCGACGGTGCCGTGCGCCGTGATGATGATGATCTTGATGTCCGGACGGGTCTCGCGCACTTTTCTCAGCACATCCATTCCGTCCATGCCCGGCATGCGGAGATCGAGCAGGATCAGATCGTACTGTTTCTTTTTCAGCTTGGCGAGCGCTTCCTCGCCGTTTATCGCCGTATCGGAATCGAGATCGAGCGATTCCAGCGCCCGCGACAATGTCATCCTGATATTCTTCTCGTCATCGACGATCAGAACGGGTGTTCTCGTCATAATTTCTCTCCCGTGTTTCCTCGTCGATCGGCAAGGTGAACGTGAATTCGCTCCCCTGACCGGGACTCGAATCCACCCAGATCGTACCCTTGTGGGCGCGGACGATCTCCCTGCAGATCGCAAGGCCGAGTCCCGTGCCTCCAACGCTCTCATCGCTCTTGACACGAACGA
Organism: Candidatus Krumholzibacteriota bacterium; assembly: GCA_016931295.1. Lineage (NCBI taxonomy): Bacteria > Candidatus Krumholzibacteriota > Candidatus Krumholzibacteriota bacterium. The sequence goes on along the minus strand of JAFGEZ010000022.1, from coordinate 16,716 downwards.
ATTTCTCGAAGATCCGGCTCTGGTACTCCGGGGGAATACCCTCGCCGTCGTCGGCGACCGATATGTGCACCCACCGGCCGACGCGGGATGCGGATACAACGATGCCGCTCCTGGCGTATCTGAGGGCGTTGCCGACGAGGTTCGTCAGCACCCACGTGATCTTCGTCGCATCAGCGGAGACGTCCGGCAGACCGTCGGGCGCATCGACGCTGAGTTCGATGCCCTTCTGCTCGGCCTGCGTTTTGAGCAGACCGGCCGCCCGCTGGGCGAGCGCCGTGACGGACGTCCGCTCGATCTCCATCTCGACCTTTCCCGCCTCGATCCTGGACAGATCGAGGAGGTCGCTGATGAGGCTCTTGAGACGTGTGAGCTCGTCGTGCGCGGCGTTGAGCAGCTGCTGCTGCTTCTCGTCGAGCCGGCCGCCCGCCTCCTCGGCGAACAGATCGATGCTCATGCCGAGACTCTGAAGCGGCGTCTTCAACTCGTGCGAGGCCGTCATCACGAATTCGCTCTTCAGGCGATCGAGCTCCTTGAATCTCGTCACGTCTCGAAGCAGCAGCACGACGCCGAGCATTCCCCCGCCTTTCGACACGACCGGTGTCACGCTGAAGTGGTAGTGCTTGCTGCTCTCCTCCGTACCGATCGTGATGATGTTTCCGCCGTCATCGAGTATCGGCTGCCGCCCGGTCTCCGTCGTCCGCTGCATCAGCTCGTACACGCGCTCGTCCCTGACGATCTCGAGAACATGCTTTTCCAAGACATCATCCGGATCGACGCCGAAAATCCTTCCTGCCTGGGGATTCATGTTCGTTATCCGGTATTCCGCGTCGACGACGACGACTCCGTCCTCGATGCTCCGGAGCACGGCATCACTCTTCCGCTTCTCCGCGATGACGTGCTCCACATTGATACGGTGATAGACGCCGAGCTTGCCCGCCATCGCGTTCAGGCTCTCCGCCAGCCGGCTCAGTTCGTCCGACCCGGTCGCCGGGACATGGACGTCGTAATTCCCCTCCGCGAGCGCCTCCGTCACTTCCATCATCCTGCGGATCGGTCGAACCAGCCTCTTGCTGAGCAGGAGACTGAACGCGAGGCCGAGACCGATCGCGGCGAGCGCGACCGCGGTCGTCGACCAGATCGCCTTCTGCGCCACGGCCTCTGCGCGCCGGCTGGCGACGAACATGGTCTCCTGGTTGATTTCGCGCAGACGGACGGCCTCGTCGCGCACGAGACGAAACGACGGAAGAACGATCTCGTGGTAGAACTCCCCGGCCCCCGCCGGCGATGAGCCGCGGATCTCGCGGAGCCTCGAATACTGCACCAGGTAATCGGAATAGCCCGCCTCGATCGCTTCGAGGATGTCCCGCTCGCCGTCGATCGTGATGTTGTCCTTCGCCCGGCCGAGCCACTGGAGAAAGTTGTTCTCGTTCTCGCGGAACTGCGCCAGGCCTTCCTCGGTGTAATCGAGCATCTCGAGGAGAACCGCGCTGTCCTGGCGCTCTATCGCGTCTATCATGTTTTCGGCGGCCAGGATGCTCTTGTAATTCTCCCGCAGGATGGCATCGCTCGCCTTTCCGAGGCCGACGAGATTCACGACGGCCCAGACGAGCACGACGGCAACGAGGGCGGGGGCGATTCCCTGCCCCAGGAGAATGCGTTTTCGCAGACCGGTTTGCATGCGCCGATTGTAGTGAAGTGTGGATATTCCGTGCAAGCGGCTTTTGCGGATTCGTGGCGCGTCAGTTGCCCGACGTCCGCACGGCGGCGCCCGCCCCACCGCTTCCTTCGGATTCATCGCCGGAGCCGCGGAGCCGCCTGACGAGCTTGAGCACTTCCCATGCGCAGGCGAATACCACGCAGGAGATCCCGACGGACACCCAGTCGGAGAACCGGAGACCGCCGAAACGCAGGAAATCCCTGACGAACGGGCCATACATCGCCACGATCACGATGCCGATCGACGCGAGGATCGAACCCAGCAGTATCCGGTTCGTGAAGAAAGTCCGGCTGAAGAGGGAAGCGAGATGGTGCCGGCGTTCCATGGTGTTGACATACTGGCAGAACACGATGGTCGCGTATGTCAGTGCAGTGACTCGCAGGTAGGCGGCCCCCGTATCCCCCATGGTCAGCCGTATACCCTCGCGCTGCATGAAGAGAAGAAAATTCGCGAATGCGAGACCGCCGATCAGGGCGCCCAGGGACATGACCTCGATGCCGGAAGCGGCATTGAGCATCCGGCTTGCCGGATCGCGCGGCCGCCGTCGCATCACGCCCCGTTCCGGCGGGTCGAAGGTCAGGAACGTCAGCGGCATGATCTGCCCGAGGAGATCGATCGCGAGGATCTGCACGGCGAGGATCGGAATGGGGAGATTGCCGAGTGCCACGGCCACGAGCCCGCAGACGACCAGCGTCAGCTCGGCGGTGTTCGTCGTCAGTGTCGAGAAAACGGTTTTCCGCAGGTTGCCGTATATCGTGCGGCCTTCCCGGATCGCCTCGACAAGCGTCGAGAAACTGTCGTCGAGCAGGATCAGCGTGGAGGCCTCCTTCGCCACGTCCGTGCCCGTTTTCCCCATCGCCACGCCGATATGCGCCTTCCGCAGGGCGGGGGCGTCGTTCACGCCGTCTCCGGTCACGGCGACGATCTCCCCCGAATCGACCAGGAGAGAGACGATCCTGAGCTTGTCCTCGGGGTCCACGCGCGAGAAAATGATCGACGCGTTCTCCGAGAGTATCCTCTTCAGCGCATCGTCATCCATCTCTTTCAATTCCACGCCGCCCACGTCCTGCAACTCATCGTGCCCGACGAGTCCCACCTCGTTCGCGATGGCCCTGGCGGTGATGGCGTGGTCCCCCGTGAGAATGAAGATGCGGATGCCGGCCTTCAGCGCCTCGCCGATGGCTTCCGGAACACCTTCCTTCGGCGGATCGATCATTGCCACGAGACCGAGCAGCGTAATGTCACGTTCCGCTTCCTCGATGGCGAAATCGCCGGTTTTCGCATCGAGGTCGCGCCGGCCGACCGCCAGCACCCGCATGCCGTTCTCCGAGTAGCGCTCGTTGATTTCGCGAAGCCGCTGTTCGTCCTCGGCGGTGATCGGCACCGCCTCTCCATCCCGGTATATGTGCGTGCTGATCGAGAGGATGCCGTCCAGGGATCCCTTCACGGCGAGAGCGACCTTGTCGCCGAAGCGCCGGACCGAGCTCATCCGTTTCCGCTCTGAATCGAAGGGAAACTCCTGGAGCTCGGGATTCTCCTCGTCCTCTTTCGGCGACCGGGTGCCCAGCTTCGTTGAAAGCGCAATGAGGGCGGCTTCGGTCGGATCTCCGACTCCGTACCAGTCGGCATGGTCCTCGTCCGGTTCGTGGATTTCCGCGTTGGACGCCATTGTCGCGGCATCGAGAAGGATCTCCATCTCGTCGATCGCTTCCTGACCCAGGCGTTCGCCGCTCTCGTCGAGAATCTCACCCGCCGGCTCGTAGCCGGAGCCGGTGACCTGATGATCGGCGCCGTCGAACCAGACGGCTCGCACGGTCATCTCGTTCCTGGTGAGCGTCCCCGTCTTGTCCGTGCAGATCACGGTCGTCGAACCGAGCGTCTCGACCGACGGCAGACTCTTGACGACGGCCTTTCGCTTCGCCAGCCGGCCGCTGCCGGTCGCGAGCGCGACGGTCACCTGGGCCGGAAGCGCCTGGGGAACGACCGCCATCGCGACCCCGAGCGCATAGGCCAGACTCACGTAGATGCTGAAATCCTGCAGCAATCCGAAGGCGAAGAGAAGGATGCTGATGATGACGACGACGACGGTCAACTTCCTGGCGAGGTCGCGCATCTCCTCCTGCAACGGAGTCACGCTCGCGCCGGTTTCCTGGGTCATGCCGGCGATCCTGCCCGTCTCGCTGCTCATGCCGGTCGCGACGACGATGCCGACCGCGTTGCCGGCGGCGACGGATGTTCCGGCGTATGCCATGTTCGTCCGGTCCGCCAGGCCGGCGTCTTCCGCCACGGGGTCGGTCGTCTTCTCCCGCGGCACGGACTCCCCGGTCAACGCGAAATCATTCGTCTTGAAGGAGGATGATTTCAGCAGCCGGACATCGGCGGGGAGTGTATCCCCCTCGTCGATAACGATGATGTCGCCCGGCACCAGAAGCTCCGGATTGATCTCCACTAGCTCGCCGTCACGCCTGACCTTGACGCCGGACCGCAGCATGACCTTGAGCGCATCGACTATCTTGCCCGCCCGGTATTCCTGGGTGAAGCCGATAACGGCATTGACCAGTACGATGAGGAATATGATCGTACCGCCCCGGTAATCGCCGATCAGGAGCGATGTCAACCCTCCCAGAACCAGGATGATGACCAGCAGCTCCCTGAACTGCCGCAGGAACAGGAACCAGACCGGCGCCTGCATGCGAGCCTGCAACTCGTTCCTGCCGTATGTCCGCAGGCGGCTCTTCGCCTCCCCGGCGGTCAATCCGTCCATGGACGAACCCAGGGCGTCGATCACATCCCGCCCCTGCATGCGGTAATGCTCATTATCGGCCACGGATCGCTTCCTCTCGACTGGAACCGGTAACCTGCATGGAAGGTACCCGCGATCTCGAGCGTTTGTCAAGGAAAGGACCGGCCGGGAGAATGATCAGGATCTCGACGCCATGACGTACAGGCACGGCATCAGGAGCAGGGCGACGAACAGTTCCATGCCCAGCCCTCCGATGGCCGCGACCGCCATCGGCTGCAGCATGTCGCCGCCTTCCTCGAGATTCAGGGCCAGAGGAAGAAATCCCGCAATCGTCGTCATGGTGGTCATGAGCCGGGGCCGAAACCGCACCTGCGCGGCCTCGATCACCGCCTGCCGGCCGGCGAGCCCCCGTTCGGCCTCGACCTCACGGGCATAGGCGAGCAGGAGCACCCCGTCGTTGACCGTCGCGGCAACGACGACCAGCACGCCGATGACGACCGTCGCACCGAGCGGCAATCCGGTGATCGACATCATGAACACGACGCCGGCGAGGCAGAACGGGAGCCCGGCGAGTATCAGGCCCGGCACCGTGAGGCTGTCGAATTGCACGGTGAGAACGAGAAACGAGAAGAAGATCGCGAAGGCGAGCACCGCCAGCACCGTCCGCTTCATGTCGCCCATCATCTCCGCCGTGCCGCCGATATCGAATTCGTATCCGACCGGCAAATCGATTCCCGCGATCACGGCTTGCAATTCGCGCAGCGCTCCCGCGATATCGCCGCCTGAAACATCAGCTTCGATGGCGACCTGCGTGACCTGGTTCTTGCTGATGATCTCGACCGGACCGGTCGATGGAATAACGGCCGCGACATCCCCGACACGGATCGGCTCGCTTCCGTTGACGGGAACGATGGGGATCTCCTCGACGTCGCCGCGTGAGACGAAACGGTCTTTTGGCCCGACGACCCGGATATCGTAATAGTCGGCGCCGTCGCGATATCTCGTGACGATCGTCCCGTCGATCATCGTGCGGATCGTCTCCGCCAGATCGGACACGGTCGGCCCGAGCTCGGCGGCTTTCATGCGGCGGTGAAAACAGAGATGCGGCGGCATCGTCGAACTCCGCGCGCTCGGTGGCGGCGCCGGCCGTCGAGCGATCCCGGATCGCGGGGCTGCCGTCGTGAGCGTGCTCCGCTGCCCTCACCCCCCGATCTTCTCGAGGAGCTTCTTCGCCTCCTCCGGCGCGGCGCCCTCCAGCTTCTCCCTGATCTTTTCTCCGACGCCGGCCGAGCCGATCGCCGAGGCGGCGTTCCCGGCGAGGGCCTTCATGAGGATCGCGGCGATCTCGCCGGGGAGCGCGCCGTCCGCGCCGCCGACATCCGTGAGCTCGATCGAGGGCAGATCGACCGAGCGCGTGCCGAGCCCCACGGCCGAGGCGTCCAGCTCGATCCGGCCCTTCTCGAAGACGAAACGCGCGATCCTGATGCGCTTCTCATCGCCGCCGCCGGCCTCCCCGTCATGCGACGAGTCGAACCGTTCCTGCGCGTTCCGGCGGAGAACGTCGAGGTTGTTTGTCCCGTTTGCCGCGATCTCGGCGACGATGACGGGGGCCGATACGCGGATCTCGTCGATCACGATCGGCTCGCCGCGCAGGCTGCCGGGGTCGATGTCGATGGTCGCTTCCCCGAGGGTGAAGGCGTCACCGGCAGAGAATCCGTCGGGATTCTCCACGCCGATCCCCTCGATCGTCGCCCGTCCCTCTCCGAGGGAAAGCGACACGCCGGCGACACGGACGCTCGTGCCGGTCGCCTCGCTGCCGCCCCGCGCGATCGCCTTCGCGACGATGGAGTCGAGATTGGAGAACAGGTAGAAGACGCCGGCGACGACGAGAACGACGACCGCGGCGATGACGATGAAAACGACCTTCTTCATGACACACCTCGTTTTGTTCGTGGGACGCTGTTCATGCCGATTCGGACAACAGTATAGGCCTCCGTCATGTGCCGGGACAATACCCGATCGAACTCGAGCTACAGCAACTGGGATAGGAAGGTCCGGGCGGGAACGATCACCGGCCCGCGGGGACGGGCGAAGCAATCCGCATCCACGTAATCGGCGTCGATGACCACCTGGAAGGCATACGGCGCCCCCAGCTGCTCCTGGAAGAACCTGAGGGACGGGGCGAGCGTCGTCTCCCGCTGCTTGACCTCGACGAGAAACCATGGACGACCGTCCCGGATCACCACGAAATCGACCTCCCGCCGTTCCCGATCCCGCAGATATCCCATCTCGAACTTCCCGAACCCCATGTCGTTCCAGCCGTCGACCGCCTTGCGGATGTGACACCCGACGAAGGTTTCCGCCCGATCCCCGTCATCCCGGATAAACGACCAATCCCGCAGAAACCACTTTGGTTCCTTGCGGAGCGAGCGCGTGACGTTCCTGTGCCACGGTCTCACGAGGAATCCGAGATGCAGCGATCCCATGATATCGATCCAGCGGCGAACGGTGTCGACGGAAACCCGGACACTCTTCGCGAGATTGCTGAAGATGATCTGCCGGGATGACCGCTCCGCCAACAGGCGGGCGAGCATCTCCACCTGTCCGAGGTGCTGTATCCGCGTCAGATCGCGGATATCCTCACGGACAAGCTGCTCGAAGCGCAATGATTGCCACCGAAGGCTGAAACGTGTATCGCGCTTCAGAAACGGCTCGGGATACCCGCCGTGTGTCCAGAGAGCGTCGAAATCGTCCGGGCGGATCTTCTTCGGCCGCCGAACGATTCGTTCCGGATCGGGGATGTCGGTGCGCATCGTCTCGGCGACGGAGAACGGGTGCATCCTGTAGATGAGATATCGTCCCATCAGGCTGTCGCCCCCGCACCGGTAGACATCCATCCGTCTGCTGCCCGTCACCATGATCCTGACCCGGTCGGCGTAGGAGTCGAAAAAACCCTTGAGGAATCCTTTCCAGCCCGGGTACTTGTGCAATTCGTCGAACAGGGCCGACGGAACGGTCTCCGACAACCGGTTCAGGCCGAATTCCTCCGCCAGCGCGGCCGGGCCGGCCAGGATCAGCGCCCGATCGTCCAGATCGTCCCAGTTGACGTGCGCATCGGCATGATTCAGGCACGTGGTCGTCTTGCCCACCTGGCGAGGCCCGCTGATCAGTGCCATCTGCCTGTGGGTGGCCAGATGCTCGGCGAGCAGCGTATCATAGAGACGAGGCGTGATGTCCATGAGTGAACATTATCGACACTATCGTAAAATTGTCATGAATATTTTACTGCATTGTCTAGAATTGTCATCTTCTCCCGGAAGCCGTTTCTCCAGTCGCGAGTGTTGGCCGCCCGCGTGCCGTTCATGATATGGTATGCCCACGAATTCCGTGACCGTCATCAGTGGATCGCGCCGATTCGCCGGCGAATGCCGCTCCCCGGATCGAATGGAATCCAACGATGAACGTCGACATCCCCGCGACCCTGATCTTCGTCTTCGTGACGACCTTCACCCCGGGGCCCAACAACCTCGTCAGCGCCTCGATGGGCGTCATCCACGGCTACCGGCGCGTCTTGCCCCTCATGCTCGGTATCGCGACGGGCTTCGTCGTCATCATGCTCTTCTGCGCCACCCTCTCCTCGCTGCTCGCCGCCCGCCTCCCGGCGGTGGCGCCGTATCTCCGCTACGCCGGCGGCCTGTACATCCTCTGGCTCGCCCTCGGCGTCTACCGCGGCAGCGCATCGCTCCTCGAGGACCCCGAATCCGTTCCGCCCCCGCGGTTCCGAACCGGCGTTCTCCTGCAGTTTCTCAACGTGAAGGTGATCCTCTACGGGCTGACCGTCTTCTCGGCCTTCCTCTTCCCAGTCATCGACCGGCCGGCCACCTTCATCCTCGCGCCGCCCCTCCTCGCCCTCGCGAGCTTCTCCTCGATTTCCGTCTGGGCGCTCGCCGGGCACCTGGTCCGGAGACACGTGAGCACGCCGGGGCGCGCGAAGGCGGTCGGGCTGGTCCTTGCCGCCGCGCTCGTCTACACGGCCCTCTCGCTGGCGGGGCTCATCCCCTGGTGAGCGATTCTCGCCAGTTGCCCATAGGCCGCGGCCGAGAAGAGACAGCGGTTCGCCCGAAAGGCGAACGAAGATCCGGCGTCCCGGGCGGCATGCCCCCCGCATGCCGCCCGGTCGCCGCTCACGGGCTAGTTCTCCGCCTCGTGGAGAGCCGCGATCTCCGAGGCGCTGAGCGCCCGGTCGTAGAAGCGCACGTCGTCGATGATCCCCTTGAAGAAGAAGGGGGACGACGCGAGCTCGTACCTGCCGATCAGGACGTTTCCGTCAGTCTGTATCGCTTCCGACATCGACGAGCTCGTGCACGCGAGCGCGCCGTCGACGTAGCATCGTATCTCGTCGGACATGGTGACGACGACGTGATAGTACCGGTCGAGGATGATGTTCTCGTAGCAGACGGTGACCCAGTTGCCGATATCGGTTCCATGGCTTACGGTGAGGTTGCAGTAACTCGCGCCGCCGAACTTGGCGAGGCGGATCGTGTAGTTTCCGAGGTTGACGCCCGCCTTGCTGACGGCGCAGAAGTACCCGGGCTTCGAGGGTTCCGGCAAGGTCGGCAGCGTGACGATGCGCGTCCAGAAGCTGATGGTGTACGAAGTGAAATCGAAGGCTGCCTCGTCGGAGAGCTCGATGTAATCGTCCGTACCGTCGAAGTCGTATGCCGCATCGGCCGCGCCGAACCGGTCGGTCGTGAGCGAGGCGCCGTGGACGGTGCCGTGGTGCTCGTTGCCGCTCGCATCGTCTGCATCGCCGTCGAAGGGATAGTAGGCGACCAGGTCCGGGATCACGATGTACTCCGCATCGACGACTGGGCTGGGGTCCATCCCATCCTTGTATGCGCGCGCCCGCAGGGTCGCCATGGCATCCACGATGATCGAATCCCCGGGCGAGCAGGAACAGTCGGACTCGGTCGGATCGACCCCGTCGATGGTGTAGTAGATCGTGGCGCCGTCCGTGGCGCACCCGATCGTGACGTGCTGCACGCTCATGTACGTGCCGCCGGGAGGATCGAATGTCGGCGCGGAGACAACAGGCGTCGGGGGTGCGGTGGCGGAATCGTCGTCGGAGCAGCCGAGCGACAGCAGCAGCGCCGCCGCAAGGAGGAGCAGGAACGGGCGTTTCATGAGGTACCCCCTCATCAGAGAAGCGGAATGCCGGCTTCTCGCCGGGCTCGAGTTCAGGAAGCCGTAACATATCTTTACTTGTCTTGCAACCGTCCGCTACGAGACGTCGCGCTTCGGCGGCAGCCGTTCTCCTCAAAAAAAGCGCGGTACATCGATCCGATACCGACAGAGCGGAATGCCGATCCGGAAATACGGCCGCCGGAACAATACATGCAAAAAAGCGGATTATCTGCTATACTATGGGTGCCCCGCCTTCGCAAAGGAGGATCCGGTGAAACCCAATGCGATCGCGTGTACCGTCATCGCCGTCGTCGCGATGCTGCTGCCTCGGCCCGGCCTCGCGCAGGCGGCCTTCTCGGACATCCAGAAGTATCACGTCGGCGACATCCAGCTGTTCGGCGGATTCGTGTCCGATCCGGACGGCATCCTCCACGAGTTCGACGGGGACGGCATCGGGGATCTCGTCCTGTTCAGATCCTGGGACGAGGGATCCGACACCCTGAAGGCGGTCATCCTCCGCGGCAACGCAGACGGCACATTCCTGGCGCCGATGACGGTCGCGCTGGGCAGCTTCGACACCTCGAAGCGGCCGGCGACCCTGATCCTCGACCTGAACGGCGACGGTCTCGACGACATCCTCGTGAAAGAGCTCTCCGCGACCGACCCGGGCTGGCACGAGGCGATCAACACCGGCACCGACGTCTGGTCCTGCGGCATGAACTTCTTTGATTTCGTGATCGACATGCTGTTCGGTTTTTCGATGTCGGTGCCGCTCACCGGGATCGACTGCGACGGCGACGGGATCGAGGAGATCGTCGGCGGCAGCCAGGATTGCCCGTCACAGGGCGCCTTTTGTCAGCCGGTCGTCCTGTACAACCAGCGCGTCGATCCCACCGAGGAGAATCTCTACACCGTCCCGACCGACGGCTTCGTCTGGTGGACCGATGCCGGCACGGGAGATTTCAACGGCGACGGCGTGCGGGATTTCATGGAACGGAGCTACTACGACGGCGTCCGCATCCATTACGGCGACGGGGCGGGAAGCTTCTCCGGCCTGGACGGCGCCGGCGGGGGGCTCGGCGGCTGGGCCATGATCGGCGATTTCAACGGCGACGGGATCGACGACATCATCCACACCTTCGAGTACACCGCCTACCAGAAATACGGATCGGTCTATTTCGGGGGGAGCGGGGGGCTCGAGGCGGGGCCGCACGTCCGTCTCGCGGACGAGGACGACTATCTCTGGTGCGCCGCGCCGCCCGCGATCATCGACGCCGACGGCGACGGGCTGGACGACGTCGCGAGCATCGATCACGAGATCGTGGACGGATATTTCCACATGCACATCAGCTACAGCGAGGGGGACACCTTCTGCGTCGCCGCCGACGTCGACACGATCGCCCTGCCGACCGCCTTCACCGATACGACCCACATCTTCGGTGTCTACGGCGCCGACTTCGACAACGACGGCTACGGCGACATCTGCTACATGCATTCGCCAGACACCCTGGCCGTCCTCCTGAACATCACGCCGACGGCCGTACCGGAACGCGAGACGCCGGCGGCCGCCATGCGGCTGCTGTGGAACTACCCGAACCCCTTCAACCCGCAGACGACGATCTCCTTCGTCCTGCGTGCGCGAACGAGCGTCGACATCGCGATCTACGACGCGACGGGTGCGCTCGTCAGGCGCCTCGCGGACGATACCGTGATGGGACCGGGCACCTGCGAGATCTCCTGGGACGGCACGAACGCGGCGGGGACGCCGGTCGCCTCGGGCTGCTACTGGTGCCGCCTCTCCGGCGGTACGCGTTCGCTGACGCGCAAGTTGTTGCTGCTGCGTTAGTACCGGGCGGGCTTCGCCCGGTCGTCACCGGATCGAGCCGTTCTCCCTCGAATCCTTCGCCATGCCGCCGTCGGCCGCCGCCGCCCGGATCAGGCGGCAGGCGAGCTCCCAGCCGTTCGTCGCCTCGTGGTCGAGGATGCAGCCGCCGACGGTGAGATCGAGCGAGGGAACGTGGTAGGCGAAGGTGTTCCAGAATCCCTGGTGGCCGAAGGCCAGCCGCCCGTCGCACTCGTGCACGATCAGACCGAGGCGGTACGGGCGGGTGCCGCGCGTCGTCATCTCGACCAGGCTGGATTCCCGTTCGAGGACCTCGCCCCGCATGAGCAGCCGCATGAAGCGCGTCAGATCCCGGACGTCCGCGACGATCCCGCCCCCGCCGTAGAGATCGAAGGAGGCATGCCACGCCGTCACGTCCACCGCGCCGAGGTACTGGTGCGCGCGGGGGCCGGCCCCGGCCGGGGGCTCCTCCATGTACTCCCAGAAGGTGGCCTGCAGCCCGAGCTTCTCGAAGTCGAGGAGGTCGCGGACGGCGGGCCCGAGCCGCCGCCCCGTGAGTTGCTCGACGATCGTGCCGAGGATGATGTAGCCGGTGTCGGAGTAGACGTACCGCTCCCCCGGCGCTCCCACCGGCTCGCGCCACTCGACGAGGAGGCGGATCTTCTCGTCGGCGGTCCACACGTGCAGGGTGTCGGCCATGATGCGTCCGATGAACCGCGGATCCTCGGAATGGTCGCCGAACCCGGCGGTGTGGCTCATGACCCGGGCGATCGTGATGGCATCGGTGTCGTAGCCGCCTGCCCGCAGGAGCGAGTCGTGCACCGGCGAGATGTACCGCGACAGGGGATCGTCGAGCCCGATGCGCCCGTGTTCGGCGAGCCGCAGGATCGCCGCGGCGACGTACGTCTTCGTGTTGCTGGCGATGCGGAAGGTGTGCGCGGGGGTCATCGGCACCGACCCGCCCCGTGCCTCCGCGCCGGCCCCTCCCGCCCAGTCGAGCCCGAGCGCCGGGCAGACGACGCAGGCCGAGACTCCCGGCGCCCCGGGATTCTCCGAGAGGAACGCATCGAGGACGCCCTGGAGCTCCGACTCCAGGACCGGGTTCTCCGCCGCGGCCGGCGCCGCGGCGATGCACAGAACGAGAGCGAGAGCGGATAGCGTTCGTTTCATCGCGATCCTTTCAGGAACGGTCCCGGTCACGAAACGATTCACGTGATGATATATCGATCGCGCCGGCGCGTGTCGACAGATAATTCGACCGGTCCCTGGGGGGGGGTGCCGGACCGGTGCGCACGGACGATCGCCCCGGCCGTCGATGCGCCGCGGACATATCAATGACGGATTGATTCCGGCGCGTCCGCCGTGAGAGGATATGCGGGCATCGATCGCAACGACTACAGCGGGAAAGGAGATCCCATGCCCCGTCTCCATGGGTCGCTCGAGATGAACAGCCCGGTGGGACGCCTGCTCCTTGTCGCCTCGAGAAAGGGACTGACGCACCTGTTGTTCCTCGACCGGCCGGGCTGTCCTCCACCGGCGGCCCGCAGGCCGGTCGGCGATGGCTCGCCGGAAGCCTCCCGCGTCCTGGCCGCGGCCGAAACGCAGCTCCGCGAATACTTCGCCGGCCGGCGGCGGGAATTCGACGTACCCCTCGCCCCCGTGGGAACCGCGTTCCAGATGGCGGTGTGGCGCGGCCTCCGCGAGATCCCCTTCGGCGAGACGGAGAGCTACGGCGGTCTCGCCCGTCGCATCGGGCGCCCGAAAGCCGTTCGCGCCGTGGGCGCGGCCAACGGGGCCAATCCGATCTCGATCATCGTCCCGTGCCACCGCGTCGTCGGGCACGACGGACGCCTCACCGGCTTCGGCGGCGGGCTGCGGAACAAGAAGATATTGCTGGAGCTGGAGGGCGCGACGGTGAACGGGGATCGCCTCGTCTGACGACGGAGTGTCGTCCGCCTCAGCGCCTGCTGCCGCTTCTGCTTCTACCCCGGTAACCGCTGAACGAGGTCGGTATACGTCCGCCGCTCCACGCCCGTCCCCTGGCGGAGCCGCCGGTCTTCGGGGCGGTCTGATCCGACCGGAACGCCGTGTCGCTGTGATAGGCGTGTTCCATGTCGGCGGGCACGGGCTCTCCCAGCAGGCGTTCGATCTCCCGCAGATAGGCCCGATCCTCGCCGCTGCAGAACGAAATGGCGTTGCCGCCCGCTCCCGCGCGGGCGGTGCGCCCGATGCGGTGCACGTAGGTCTCGGCTTCCACGGGAAGATCGTAGTTGATAACGTGGGTGATGTCGTCCACATCCAGGCCTCGCGCAGCCACATCGGTGGCGACCAGCACCTGGAAACGGTCCCGCTTGAACCCGTCGAGCGCCCTCGTCCGGGCGGCCTGGCTCTTGTTTCCGTGGATGGCTTCGCCACGGATGCCCGCCGATTTCAACTTCCTCATGACCCGGTTCGCGACGTGCTTCATCTGCGTGAAGACGAGGGCCTTGTCGATCCGGGAATCCTTCAGCAGGGAGACGAGCAGGGCATCCTTGTCACGTCTTCCCACGAAGAACACCTTCTGGATGATACTCTCCACCACCGGCTTGTCGGGCGCGATGCTCACCCGCACCGGGTCGTGGACCATGGTATGGGCCAACGCCTCCATCTTCGGGGCCATGGTGGCCGAGAAGAAGAGGGTCTGGCGCACTTCCGGAATGCAGTACAGCAACCGCTTGATGTCGGGAATGAACCCCATATCGAGCATCCGGTCGCCTTCGTCGAGGATGAAGACCTCCACCTCGTTCAGGTGGATGAATCCCTGCTGCATCAGATCGAGCAGCCGGCCGGGAGTGGCCACGAGGATATCGATCCCTCGGCCGAGGGCCTCGACCTGGTGGCACTGGTTCACACCGCCGAAGACCACGGCATTGCTGATGCGGAGATAGCGCCCGTACGTCCGGATGCTCTCCCTGATCTGCGCCGCGAGCTCCCGGGTGGGAGCGAGGATGAGGGCCCGGGGGGTTCCCTTTTGGAGCGGCCGGGGATTCTGCGCGAACCGCTGCAGGAGCGGCAGGACGAAGGCCGCCGTCTTGCCGGTTCCGGTCTGGGCGCTGCCCACGAGATCCCTGCCCTCCAGCAGGTGCGGAATGCACTGCTCCTGGATGGGCGTGGGGGTATCGTATCCTTCGCCGGCGATCGCCCGCTGGATCTCCGGCATCAAGGTGCTGAAGACGCCGAGACGATACCGGGGCTGTGGTTGCTGGATGGAATTGCGGGGCTTCACGCGTCGCGCGTTCACGGGTTCTCTCATGTTTTTCCTGGTCCGGTGTTTTACAAATCTCTACCCGCCGGACACGTGGAAAAGAAAGGACCGCAATGATCGCGGTGATTGTCGATGTATATCGGTACGGGAAGGATAACGGAATGGCGGCGGCGACGCAACCGAAATCCATCAGGGCGAGTACCGCTTCCCCCGTTTTCCGCGGATCCCGCCGCCGTCATCCGGGCGACGGGGACGCCGTTTCATCGCACCAGCACCATCCTCTTCGCCTCTCTGCAGCCATCGGCCTCGAGACGGTAGAAGTAGACGCCCGCGGCGACGTGTCGTCCCGCATCGTTGCGGCCGTCCCAGGCGACCTCGTGGCGGCCGGCGACGAACCGTCCGCGTGCCAGCGTGGCCACGCGTCGACCGTCGAGCGCGAACACCACGAGCTCGATTCGCGCGTCGCGCGGAAGCTCGAACGCGATGGTCGTCGACGGGTTGAACGGATTGGGCGAGTTCTGCGCCAGACGCGGGGCGCCTATCCGCGGCGTGTACGGATCCGCGCCGGTTGCCGCCTCGCACTCGTCGGGCACGCCGTTGCCGTTGAGATCCTCGCTGGCACCGCTCGAGATGTCGCACTCGTCGAGGGTGCCGTTCCCGTTGCAGTCCGTGAAAGATGCGCAGGCATTCAGCACAAGCCCGACAATCGATTCCGTGATATCGAGCGCCGGTTCCGTCGAATTGAAGTGGATGCCCCCGGTGGAGTCTGCAAGGGCCTGGGCAAGGTTCTTGACGGTCGAGGTCGCGCCGGTCCCCGTGATCGGCGAGACGATGACGTCCGCCGTTTGCGCGACGGAGATGGCGTGCTCGATCGCGGCCTCGTCGTATTCGGTGACCGGATCGCCACACCAGGGTCCTTCGTCGCTGAGAGGAATGATCAGCCTGATGGACTCGCCGTGCGGCTGCCAGGGGTAGAGGCCTGCCACGACGGCCGTCGCGAGGGCCCAGTCCTCCGAGCATCCCTCGTTGACGCCGGTGCATGCGCCGAGAATCTCCAGACCCGGCGGCGGCGAACCGGGAACGATCGTACCCAGCAGATTGACGATATGATCCTGCAGGCAGCCGTAGATCCCGCCCGGCAGGTCGCAGACACCCAGCAGCAGCGGGACCACGTCGAGGTCGGCGGCCTCGAGGGTCGTTATGACCTGGTCCATTCTTCCGCACAGGATGCTCGCCTCGTCGTCCATCGAGGCCGAAGTATCCATGATGAATATCACTTCCACGGGAGGGCAATCCGGGCAATCGTCAGGGATGCCGTCGAGATTGCAGTCATCGCTTGCACCCGACTCGATGTCGCAGTCGTCCGGCACGCCGTTGAGATTGCAGTCCGGCGCTCCGCTCGCGATGTCGCACGCGTCGTAGATGCCGTTATCATCGCAATCCAGTTCGGGGTGCCCCGCGGCGTCGCAGCGGGCGAACACGTAGACGGCATCGCCGTCGAACGCGGATACGACGAGCTGGCGTCCGTCGGCGGTGATGTCCACGCCGGCCCATCCCTGGCTGCTGACCGCGACTC
Organism: Candidatus Krumholzibacteriota bacterium; assembly: GCA_016931295.1. NCBI lineage: Bacteria > Candidatus Krumholzibacteriota > Candidatus Krumholzibacteriota bacterium. The sequence continues at coordinate 409 of JAFGEZ010000022.1, read as the reverse complement.
CGGTGAGCACGTCGCTCACCTCGCCCGTCGCCGGATCGATCCGCACCAGCCTGCCGTCGCCCATGTCGAGGACGAGGAGATCGCCGTTGACCGGATCGTAGGTGATGCCGCACGGATCGGCCAGGGGCTGCGAGGTCGCCAGAAGCGTGAGAACGCCTCCGGCGCCGACCGAATAGATCGCGCCCGGGTCCGTCTCGCAGACGTCTACGAGGTGGATGGTCGAAGGCCCGACCGCTATATCCACCGCCTCCACCAGCGTCCCATCATCGGCGTGGATCAGGATCTCGCCTTCGCTCGTAACGGGCGACCAGATCCAGATCTCATCGGGGCCCCCGTAACCCCCGTCGACGACGATGGCCTCCCCGGGCGCGAGCACATCGCCGGTATAGTCCATCGGCGCGATCGCCAT